>CAMEUH010000210.1 GCA_945938055.1 uncultured Eubacteriaceae bacterium
ATGTTGTTATGCTATAATCTGACATGACAAAATACGGAAAAATGAGGTTATTATTATGATTTTAGCATGTAATAATATTTGCAAGGAATTTGATGGCGAAGCAATCTTAAAGCATGTTTCTTTCCATATGGAGGAACATGAAAAGGCCGCCGTCGTTGGAATAAATGGTGCCGGGAAATCTACTCTGTTAAAAATCATCATGGGAGAACTGACTCCGGATGAAGGGCTTGTGACTTTTGCCAGAGACCGGACCATCGGTTACCTTGCACAGCATCAGAACGTGGATTCCGAAAACAGTATTTATGACGAACTGCTTTCCGTAAAGGAACAAGTCATACAGATAGAAAAACGTCTTCGCAGTCTGGAACAGGACATGGCATCTGCCACAGGAGATGAACTGGAAAACCTGATGAATTCCTACTCCAATTTAAACCATCAGTTTGAGCAGGCAGATGGATATGCCTACAAAAGTGAGGTCATTGGAGTTTTAAAAGGTCTTGGTTTTACGGAGGATGATTTCAGCCGAAGAATCCATACGCTCTCCGGCGGTCAGAAAACCCGTGTGGCACTGGGAAAACTTCTTCTTACCAAACCAGACCTGATTCTTCTGGATGAGCCCACAAACCACCTGGATCTGGATTCAATCCGATGGCTGGAAACTTTTCTTCTGAATTATGACGGTGCCGTTCTGATTGTTGCCCATGACCGGTATTTTCTGGACCGCATCGTCTCCAGAATCATTGAACTGGATCGTGGCGAATGCACTGTTTTTTCCGGAAACTATTCTTCCTACGCCCAGAAAAAGGCCGAGCTGCGTAAGGCAAAACTGAATGAATATCTAAAACAACAGCAGGAAATCCGCCATCAGGAAGCCGTCATTGAAAAATTAAAGCAGTTTAACCGTGAAAAATCCATAAAACGAGCTGAGAGCCGTGAGAAAATGCTGGATAAAATGGAACGCATTGAAAAGCCCACAGAGTTAAATGCCAGCATGAATCTCACTCTGGAGCCAAAAATCATAAGCGGCAATGATGTTCTCTCCGTTACAGGTCTGTGTAAGGGTTTTGACGGCACTTCCCTTTTCCGGGATATTCATTTTGAAATCAAGCGTGGTGAAAGGGTTGCCCTCATTGGTGGAAACGGAACCGGAAAGACCACCATCTTAAAAATCCTTAACGGACTATTAACGCCGGATGAAGGAACCATCCGCCTTGGAACCAATGTCACCATCGGTTACTACGATCAGGAACATCATGTTCTGAATCCGGACAAAACCTTATTTGACGAAATACAGGATGCTTATCCGGACATGGATAATACCAGGGTCCGCAACACCCTTGCCGCATTCCTTTTTACCGGAGATGATGTATTTAAGAAAATTTCTGATTTAAGCGGTGGTGAAAAAGGACGTGTTTCCCTGGCAAAGCTCATGCTTTCCAATGCAAATTTCCTGATTCTGGATGAGCCTACCAATCATCTGGACATGATTTCCAAGGAAATTCTTGAGAATGCCCTAAACAGTTATACCGGAACCATCCTGTTTGTTTCCCACGACCGCTATTTTATCAACGCTACCGCCACAAGAATTCTGGAACTAAAAGGAAACATCCTGACTAATTTCAACGGAAATTATGATTATTATCTGGAAAAATACGATATTCTCGGGGTAAAAGAGACTGAAGCCAGGATGGAGCCTTCCACGGAATCTTCCGGCAAAGAAAACTGGAAAGCAGGCAAGGAAGAACAGGCTCTCCTTCGTAAGCGTAAAAATGAACTAAAACGTATTGAAGCATCCATTGAGGAATGGGAATCCGAGCAGAAAAGCATAGAGTTACAGATGTCCGACCCAACAAATGCCACAAACTCTTCCCTCCTTATGGAACTGCATCAAAAGCAGGTAGAATGCGAGAAAATGCTGTCCGATTTATACGAAAAATGGGAAAAAATCGCAGAATAGTAGAAAAAAGGCACTTTTTTCCTCATTTTTTGTTGACAAGATGTTTTTTAGGTGGTATAAAGGTACTATATCAAATTGTGTAGTGCAGTTTGTATTTAAACTCAAGGAGGGTAATTTTACAATGAACAAGACAGAATTAGTTGCTGCTATGGCAGAAAAGGCTGAATTATCAAAGAAGGATGCTGAGAAGGCTTTAAAGGCTTTCACAGAAGCTGTTTCAGCTGAATTAGCAAAGGGTGGAAAGGTTCAGTTAGTTGGCTTCGGTACATTCGAAGTTGCTAAGAGAGCTGCTAGAACAGGTAAGAATCCTCAGACTGGTAAGGCTATGAAGATTCCTGCTTCAAAAGCACCTAAGTTCAAGGCTGGTAAGGCATTAAAGGAAACTGTTAACAAGTAATTTGTTGTTTCTTAAGACATGAAAAGGAGCTGTCAAATGACAACTCCTTTTTTGATTTAATAGGAAATTGCGTCCCTATGATTCTGTCACAATTTCAAATTCGCATGTTCCCATGTATCCCGGTGCAATGGAATATTTCGGGAATACCACAACTACATTTCCATTTTCATTCACATAAAACGCAGGATTCTCAAAAACCTCTTCTGTATAGAATAGGGATTCCTCATCCAGAATCCAGAAGGATTTACTTGCATCCTCTGCAGTCTGTTTCTTTGCTTGTTCCTTTACAGACTCTTCTACTACCGTACGCCAGTCTGTTCCCAGAAGATCACTTAATGCTAAATCGCTTCCATCAGCCAGACTGATGTTATAATATTGGGTCTCACCGAAACCAGAATTCCAGTTTTCTGAATAAATCATTGCAAAAGAAAGAATTCCATCTCTCTGTGACTTGATTTCATGATGAACATCTACCACGAAATTCCGTTCCTGCCACTGTTCTTCTGTACCACCTGTTGCAAGGAATGCTTCTTTATACTCTGCAATTCTGGCATTTGCATCTGTTGTATAAGCATCCACACGCTCTGTAATCTCTGCATTCACACGTTCTGCAATTTCTTTCGCCGTAAGCTGTGCAATTTCATCCGTAGCATTTTCTACCGTTCCATTGTCTTCCTTTACAGAGAATTCCGGCTTATCTACCTTTGTTACCACATTTTCATCCTGAGTCGTCGTTTCATAGTTTTTAATGGTCAAAAACTGCATTACGGAACCAACCACAGGAAGGCCTCCCATTGTTTTTGCAAATGCTTCACTGGTATTCAGTCCCAGTACCAGTACACATAAGGATGCTGCCATCACAGTTGCCGGAATCCTGAAATTAAATTTTCTGTTCCTTCCGCTCATTTTCTTTTCCCCTTTTCTTATCGCTTCTTCCATCCGGGCATTTAACTCCTTTGGAATCGCAATGTTTTCATACTCTTTTTTACTTTCCTTTAATAATTCCTCGTTAAACGGTCTCATTCTGCCTCTACTCCTTTCATTTCCGGAAGCCCTTTCAATCGTTCCAGTCCTGCATACAATCTCGATTTTACCGTATTTACGTTTACTCCCGTGATACGTGCAATCTCTTCAAATGTACAATCCTCATAATACTTTAACACAATGACAGTCCGGTATTTCTCCGGAAGTGCTTTTACCGATTGGTAAACGATTTCGCCTGTTGCATCATAAGCCTTTTCTTCAAAAGGAATCTCTAAGAATGTTTCTTCCCCGCTTACCGTTACTTTCTTCTGACGTCTTAATGCATCCATGCATTTATTCACCAGAATCCGGTAAAACCATGTTTTAATCCCCATCGGATTACGAAGACCTGCAAAGGATTCATATGCACTTAAAACGGCTTCGGATACTACATCCAGCGAATCCTGTTCATTCTGCATATAAGAATATGCCAGGCGGTAAAATTTTTCCTGATTGGATATGCAGTATTCTGACAAAACCCCGTAATCTGTCTTTCCAGCCATGATTCTGCTCCTTTCTTCTTTTTCCCTAATCTATATCTCCCTCCTTTATCTTATAGACGGAAAGAGCTTGAAAAAAGTTGAAATTTATTTTTCTTTTTCCATATAAATTGATACGCAAAAAAATAAAAGGGGCTTAACTGCTGCCCCTTTTTTCTTCTTACTATTATTCTGTTCGAATCGCCGCCAGCGGACTGAGCTTTGTTGCTCTCTGTGCCGGGAAAAATCCTGCCAAAATTCCAACAAATGCTGCAAATGCCACCGCAGCCAGCGCAAGCCACCATGGAATCAGCGAAATTTTGGCATCGCCATAACCCATTGCCTGCGGAAGAATCTGATTGCAGACAGATGACAGGATATAGCTGATGACCAGTCCGACAGCTCCTCCAATAAAACCAATAAAGGCAGCCTCTGAAAGGAACAGTCCACGAATATTGCCAAGACTGCATCCCAAAACCTTCATGACGCCGATTTCCTTGGTACGTTCATAAGTAGACATCATCATGGTATTGGCAATACTGATTGCCGCAACCAGCATGGCTAC
>CAMEUH010000211.1 GCA_945938055.1 uncultured Eubacteriaceae bacterium
CTACGGGCATTGTTTTATAATTTTTCCAGTTCTTTCTCCACATCATAATACTCATCCAGGTATTTTCTCGTATGAAGAACCATTTCCTTAAAAAGTTCTGCCGCCTCTTCCTTAGAAAGTGACGCACATAACGGCTGGTTTACGAAGGACGTAAAAATCTGCCCAAAATCCCGGTTCTTGATTCCTTCAAAGCAATCCTCAATATTATAAAGCCCGCGAAGTACCAGATTCTTTGCCGCTGTAGGAAGCGGTGCTGCCGTAACCGGACATACCTGATTATTGGAAAACACTGCATTTGTCTCCACAATGGCACCATATGGCATATCCGGCATCTGCCCACGGTTTGGCATGTTAACATTGGAAACCCTTGTTTCAAATCCAAGAATCGCCTTCATGAGTTCGACTGCTTCTTCATCGGACTTTTTCACTTCCACCGGCTTAATTCCTTCAGCAAGGGCAATGGATTCCTCAATGCGCTCTTTCATCTGCTTTACACGGAAATCTACCGTTGTAAGAGCAAATTTCCACTTATCAATCGTCTCCGGACTGGAAAGATACCACTTATGATTCATAAATTCCACCAGATGACGGTCTCCTGCCGCACCTAAGGCTCCAAAGGTCTTATACATGTTCATTTTCACGCGATTGCCATATGCAAAGGTATCTCTCTTGTACTGATCCTTATCCCCATGCTCATAAAATCCTTCTTCATAATGCTTTTCCATAAAAGAAGGTAGAAGTTTCAGGATGTCAATATCTCCATATTGTGCCTTGGTAATCCACGTAAAATGATTAATTCCCGAAACATCCGTATAAATTTCCTTACGGTTTGGCTTTTCAATTCCAAGTTCCTCACTTAAAACACAACACAAAAAGTCCTGGGTATGGAAAACCTCATGACAGCATCCAAATGCCTTAATCTCTGGAAATGTGTCATATAAAGCCTTCACACAGATACTCATTGGATTGGTAAAATTAATGACCCATGCATCCGGACAGATTTGCTTTACCTTTTCTGCAAATTCTTGATAAATCGGAACGGTACGCATGGCACGAAGGACACCACCCGGTCCTGCCGTGTCACCGACGCTCTGGTAAATTCCATATTTCTCCGGCAGATGTACGTCTGAACGCATTTCCTCAAAAGTTCCCGGCAGAATGGACATTACCACAAAATCCGCATTCTTTAAAGCTTCGTCAATCTTGTCATACACAACATAATCGAACCTTGAAATCGTATTGGCACACTGATTGATTCGTTCACCAATCTTTTGGTTGCGCTTTGCTGCCTCAATATCAATATCATATAATCCAATTTCTCCCGAAAGTTCCTCTGCCAGTGCAAGATCATTCATGAAAACTCTTGCCCACTGCTTGGAACCGCCGCCAATATATGCTATCTTAATCCTCTTCATTGAAAAACTCTCCCATACATTCCATCGATTTTTTATTCTTTATCCGGTAACGGAATTCCCAGATGCTCATACGCCGTCTCCGATACCATTCTTCCCCGCGGAGTGCGTAAGATAAACCCATTCTGTATCAGATACGGCTCATACACATCCTCCAATGTTCCCGCATCCTCTCCGATGGACGCAGCAATGGATTCCACACCTGCCGGACCTCCGCCAAACTTTTCAATAATAGTTCTAAGAATTAACCGGTCATTCTTATCCAGCCCGTGTTTGTCCACATCCAGAAGATTCAGGGAAAAATCAGCTACCTCCTTTGTGATTCTTCCATCATACTTCACCTGTGCAAAATCCCTGACCCTCTTTAACAGCCGGTTTGCAAGACGAGGCGTTCCACGGGAACGGCGTGCAAGTTCAAAGGCGCCTTCTTCTTCAATCTCCACATCCAACACCTTGGCAGAACGTAAGATAATCGTCTTTAATTCCTCTACTGTATAGTATTCCATCTTGGAAACCACACCAAAACGGTCACGAAGGGGTGCCGTTAAAAGTCCTGCTCTCGTGGTTGCTCCTACAAGCGTAAACTTTGGCAGTTCCAGACGAATGGAACGTGCCGTTGTGCCGTTTCCAATCATAATATCAATAGCATAGTCCTCCATGGCAGGATACAAAACCTCTTCTACCTGACGGTTTAAGCGGTGGATTTCATCCACAAACAAAAGGTCTCCTTCCTGAAGCCCGTTTAAAATGGCTGCCATGTCGCCTGGTTTCTCAATGGCAGGTCCAGAGGTCACCTTAAGATTGACCCCCATCTCATTGGCAATGATTCCTGCAAGAGTGGTCTTTCCCAGTCCCGGTGGTCCGTAAAACAACACGTGATCCAGTGCCTCTCCTCTTGCCTTTGCTGCCTTGATGTAGACATCCAGGTTCTCCTTAACCTTTTTCTGTCCGATATATTCTTTTAATGACAACGGTCGGAGATTATTTTCAATTCTGGCATCCTCTTCCGTTAATTCTGTTGTTATAATTCTTCGATTATTTTCCATGGATAATACGCCCTAAATATTCCTTTTCTTTCAATTCTTATTTCACTTTGTGATTTTTTACAGGAAAGCCAGATGCTTTAAGGAAGCCTTTAAAACCGCCTCTGCATCCATTCCATCCGTGTATTCCACCTTCTTAACGGCCAGTACTGCCTCTGAATTACTGTATCCGAGAGCCGTCAATGCAGCGATTGCTTCCGCACGCGGGTCTGCATCCTCCGGTATGGCTGCCGCTGCACTAAGGGAGGCATTGCCACCGTCCATGTAATCCGGCACGGAAATCTTCCCCTTTGCCTCAATAATGAGCTTCTGTGCAGTCTTAAGGCCAATTCCCGGTGCCTTGGCAATTGCCTTGGCATCATCGGACATAACAGCAATCCGAAGATCATTTGGTGTCATGGCAGACAAAATGGCAAGTGCACCTTTCGGTCCTATTCCACTGACTCCAATTAATAATTTAAATATGTTCAAATCATCCCGTGTCAGAAAACCAAAAAGCTTCATGGCATCTTCTCTCACGCTTAGATACGTATATAGCTTTATCTCGCTTCCAATAGATGGAAGTCCGGACAACACGCTCATTGGAACCTCTACATTGTAACCGACCCCATTATTATCCACAACAATAATATTTTCCAATATTTCGGATAATTCACCCCGAACAAAAGAAATCATGGTTAGTACCCCTTTCATTCCCAAAAGATTTATCTAACCATGATTCTATCATATTATCATTTAATTTGCAAACAAATGTTCTTTTTCTTTTTTTAATTTCTTCCAGCACTTTCCGAATCGATTATCTCGTTTCTTTACTGGTAATACATTTTCCCGGACACTTCCGCTCACAAAGACCACATCCGGCACAGGCATCATAATCAATATGTGCAAGGAAATTCTCCACCTTGATTGCATCAAGCGGGCAGTCTCTCTGACAGATTCCACAACCGATGCAGCCAACGGTACAAGCCTTTTTCACATCAATTCCCTTATCCTTGGACGAACAGGATACACGCATATCCGAATCATATGGAACCAGTTCAATCAGATGTCTCGGACAGACTGCAACACATTTTCCACACGCCTTACACTTTTCTTCATCTACCCGGGCAATCCCATTGACAATCTCAATAGCCCCAAACGGACATGCTTTCTTGCAGGAACCATATCCAAGACAACCATATGTACAGGCCTTATCACCACCATTTTGCATGAATGATACGACACTACAATCCTGAACGCCGGTATAATCATATGCCTTTGTTGACTTGTCACAGTCACCATTACATTTTACAAAAGCCGTCTTGCAGACTGATTCTGTAACCTCTGCTCCCATGATAGCTCCAATTTTTTCCGCCACGGCAGTTCCACCAACCGGACATCCGTTTACAGGAGCTTCTCCCTTAACGATTGCCGCTGCAAGGCCATCACACCCCGGGTATCCGCATCCGCCGCAGTTATTTCCCGGTAATTCCGCACGCACCCTGGTTTCTCTTTCGTCTACTTCTACCTTGAATTTTTCACCGGAAAATCCTAAGAAGAGACCAATGATTAATCCTACACCGCCAACAATGACAGCTGCTGTTATTATTCCCATCATAAGCTTCTCCTCCTATACCAGTCCTGCAAATCCAAAAAATGCTATGGACATGAGTCCTGCCGTAATCAGGACAATCGGCACGCCTTGAAAACTTTCCGGAACATCATTTCCATCAATCCGCTCACGGATTCCTGCCATGATAACAATGGCAATCAGAAATCCCAGAGAAGTAAACAATCCGTTTACAACCGATTCCAGAAGGTTATAGCTTTTCTGTACATTAATCAGCGCAATACCCAATACTGCACAGTTCGTTGTAATCAGCGGAAGATATACTCCCAATGACTTATATAATGACGGTATGGTTTTCTTCAAAAACATTTCCACGAACTGTACCAGTGCCGCAATGACGAGA
>CAMEUH010000212.1 GCA_945938055.1 uncultured Eubacteriaceae bacterium
AGGTGAATAAATGGCTTATGACAGGGAAAGAAAGAGAGAAAAGGAAAAATGGAAATGGACTTATTAAATATTGATAACGATATCATTGATGAAAGAATTATCCGCGCTGTGAAGGAGATGGGATTTGAACAGTTTTCACCGATTCAGGAGCAGGCAATTCCGGAAATATTAAAAGGGCTGGACGTGATTGGACAGGCACAGACAGGTACCGGAAAGACAGCAGCATTTGGAATTCCGATTCTGGAGCTGATTAATCCGGACAGTCAGAAGCTTCAGGCACTAATACTTTGCCCGACAAGAGAGCTTGCCATCCAGGCGGCAGAGGAAATCCGTAAATTTGCCAAATATCTGCACGGCATTAAGGTTCTGCCAATTTATGGCGGTCAGGACATGGGAAGACAGATTAAGGCGTTAAAGGGCTGTCCACAGATTATTGTGGGAACACCGGGCAGAGTCATGGATCACATGAGAAGGAAGACGATTCGCCTGGATGACCTTTCCATGGTAGTTCTGGATGAAGCGGATGAAATGCTGAACATGGGATTTCGTGAGGATATGGAAACGATTCTTTCCCAGATTCCAAGCGAGCACCAGACCGTTTTATTCTCTGCGACCATGCCACAGTCTATTTTGAATATTACAGGTGAGTTCCAAAAAGATCCGGTTTTAATCAAAACCGTGAAAAAGGAGCTGACAGTTCCGCTCATTAAACAGTATTACTATGAAGTGCGCAGGGAGAATAAAAAGGAAGTGGTGGCAAGGCTTCTGGATTATTATAATCCGAGGCTTACACTGATTTTCTGCAATACAAAGCGTATGGTAGAGGAGCTTTCTGAGGATTTAAAGGGCAGGGGATATCTTGCGGAAGGAATTCACGGAGATTTGTCCCAGAATCAGAGAGACCGCGTCATGGAATCCTTCCGGAACGGGAATACGGATATTCTGATTGCAACGGATGTGGCGGCGAGAGGAATTGACGTGGATGATGTGGAAGCAGTCATTAATTATGATGTGCCACAGGATAATGAATATTATGTTCACCGAATCGGAAGGACAGGCCGTGCCGGAAGAAAGGGACGTGCATTTACGCTGGTAGTTGGCAGGGAAATTTATAAAATCCGCGACATCGAGGCAACCTGCAAAACTTCCATGAAGGCAAAGACGGTTCCGAGTGTGGCAGATATTACGGAAGCGAAATCCCAGAAGATTTTAAAGGATGTTCTTGAAGTCATGCGTTCTGCTGACTTAAGCAAATCAACTGCCATCATTGAAGCAAAGATGGAAGAGGAGGATTGTACTGCAATCGAACTTGCTGCCGCATTCTTAAAGGCACAGCTGGGAGAGGAAAAGGAAGAAATCCCGGCAGTTACCCACGAAAGAGAAAGACGGGACAAACGAGGCAGAAAAAGAGACTTTGGACGCAGAGAAGATGGACGAAAGGAAAAACGTCTTAAGAGTAAAGATGCCGGACAAAATGCGGTAAAGGATTCGGATGACGATAAGGAAAAGGATTATCGCAGACTGGAAAAGAAGGAACGCAGGAAAGATAAGCCAAAAGACAAAGAAAGAAGCAAAGAGAGAACGAAAGAAAAATCCAGGGAGAAGATTAAGGAGAAACCGGTCAAGAAGGAGAAAGAGAAGAAAATCAAGCTCCGCATGGATGGAAGTGTTATGGAAGAACGTCCAAAAAGGCGTTTTGGGAAGAAATACTAATTCGATGGAATGAGAATCATCCGGTAAAAGAAAAAAAAGGAACTTTTGCCGGGTGATTATAGCATTCCGATGGAAGCGTAAAAGTTTATATGGAACGACCGGATGAAAAGGATGGGTTTCATTGCGCCACCTGTTATCTTCCGGAATATAAGTGGTGTGATGTATCCGGTTTTTCCAAAGACGAAATGGACAGATTAAAGGAAGTTATAGAGTTAACTGCACATTTGATTCTGCGATATTCCAAAGAGGGAGGAAGATGCACAAAATCATCACAATAAAATTATTTTCAAATCTCATGCAATATGCTAGAATATATCTGTCTTTAAAGGGATTTAATTTTCTGGTGGGTTCTCACCTTTTAATTCCAAATTTTGAAATACAATATTTGACTAACAACAGGACTTGAAGAAAGAAAAGAATTAGTGGACAAATTGAGGAGGTATTACATTTGATATGAAGCAGCCGTATTTTAATGCAGAAACAGAAACTGCGATTCAGGAAGCCGGAGATATTATTACAGGAAAAACTGCAAGCAAGAGTTATCATTCTGCGCGTGAATTGTTTGAAGAGTTAGATAAGGAAATGGATGGTGAATAATGTTCGAAAATTTCCTTGCAAATCCCATGAAATATGCTATAATGTATCTATCTTTAAAGGAATTCAATTTTCTGGTGAGTTCTCACCTTCTAATTCCAAGTTTGAAGAAATACCATATTTTGAGCGAGGTAACTGCTTATGAAAAATGAATTATTGTCATCCAGATTTTTATGTGATGAGGAGGTGATTACATATCTGAAAAATGATGCCGGTGCTTATCACGAGTTTCTTGTAATGAATGACGAGTGGAAGCGGAGGTTCATGGATTTTTGTACAGGAAAGAAGACGCTTCCGATATTGTATGATGTATTTTTTAAGAGAATATTTCATCCGGACATTCATCCGGAACGTCTGTCAAGTCTGATATCAAGCCTGATTGGAGAGGAGGTACGTGTGAAAAAAATTCTCCCGCTGGAGGATTATTATATGGATGGTGCCCGTATGATGGTAATGGATATTCTGGTGGAGGCACAGGACGGCTCTCTTGCCAATGTTGAGGTACAGAAAAATCCATACCATTTTCCGGGAGAACGAATTTCCTGTTATTCTTCCGATATGGTGCTGCGGCAGTACAGCAGGATTCGTGGGGAGAAGGGAAAGGACTTTTTATATAAGGACTTAAGGAAAGTGTATACCATTGTCATTTACGAGAAAACGGAAGGATGCTTTCATAAGATACCGGAATGTTATGTTCATCGTGGCAAAGTAAAATTCGATACGGGACTTGAACTGGAACTTTTGCAGGAATATTGTCTGATAGCACTTGACGTGTTTCGCAAGATTTCATATCATAAAGAAAAAGATATATTAACAGGCTGGCTGTCGTTTTTAACAACGGAAAGCATGGAGGATGCAGAAAATCTGATAGCGGATTATCCATGGCTGTTAGAGATATATCAGGAGATTGCATCCTATCGGGAAAGGCCGGAGGAGGTGCTTACTATGTTTTCAAGGATGCTGCATGAATTGGACCGTAATACGATGCAGTATATGATTGATGAGCAGAAAAAAGAACTGGAAGAACGTGACAAAGAGCTGGAAGAACGAGATAAACAAATAGAAGAACGTGACAAACAAATAGAAGAACGTGACAAGCAAGTGGAAGAACTATTACAGGAAGTCGACCGCTTAAAGAAACAGTTAGAGGAAAAGTCGGCTAAGTAATAACTTTCGTTTATCGGTTTATTTCTTTATTATCCGTACGTTCCAGCAGATAATCTACACTGACGTCATGGAAATCAGCTACACGAATCAGAATATCAGTAGGAATACCACGGGTTCCGTTTTCAATGTGAGAATAGGAGCGTTGTGAAATATGCAGATATTCGCTCATTTTGGTTTGTGTGATGTCTTTATCTTCTCTTAAATCACGAATACGTTTATAAATCATTTCAATCACCTATTGTGATTTTAAACTAGAACAAATCGTTCTATACGGATTTGGAACAAAAAGGTCTAAAAAAATAAAAACTTGATTTACAATGCTGTTTCCAATATAATAGAGACTTGAGTAAGACAGATGATCGCGGCTGAGTGGCAATGCGTAAGCATTGTCAGGCAGGTGAGGAAAGTCCGGGCTTCATAGGGCAGGATGCCGGATAACGTCCGGTGGAGGTGACTCCAAGGCCAGTGCAACAGAAAGATACCGCCTGATATTCAGGTAAGGGTGGAAAGGCAGCTTAAGAGACTACCGTGCGTCTGGTAACAGACGCAGCCATGTAAACCCCATCCGAAGCAAGACCAAATAGTGAAGCGATACGGCGGCCCGTCGTGCTTTGCGGGTAGGTTGCTTGAACCTGCTGGTAACAGCAGGTCTAGATAGATGATCATCCACGACATAACCCGGCTTATCGTTTTGCTCAATAAAAGAGGAAGTCAGCGGATTCATTTCTGCTGACTTCCTTTTTGGGTACGCCTGACGGTGTACTTTAATGATTTTTTATAATAAAGTCGTTCTATTTCGTTCCGGTGGAGCCGAATCCTCCTGCCCCACGCACGGTATCCTCAAGCTCATCTGCCACGATAAAATTCGCCGTAAGGAATGGTGCAATGAC
>CAMEUH010000213.1 GCA_945938055.1 uncultured Eubacteriaceae bacterium
AAAGTGGAAAGATATCGCTTTAATAGAAAGAGGTATGTGTATTTCAAGCTATATTGGGATGAGTCAGAAATACATTTTAATGAAAAGAGAGGTTTTCATGTATAAAGTAATACTAATTGATGATGAGCCGTGAGCACTATATGCGTTAGAACATAGTAATAGGCTCTCGGAATCTTGAGCCTTCTGACTAAGATTCACCAGTCGGATGAACGTTGACAAGTAAATATTATCCAGAATGGATATGACAAGTAATAAACTGAGAAAAATGGCGCACTTTTATAGACCTTGTGCCAGACATGGTTTATAATGGTATTGCTTAAGTAGTTAAGCGGCTTGCTCAAAGAAATCTTTTAGCGGGGAAGTCTTTGGCAAAGTCCAGGCATCAAGATGTTGACACATCATGATGGAAAACAGGCGGCAATACCACATCATAGATGAGCGGCATTTGCCGTCTTCTAATTTATAGTCTATTTTCTCACGTTTGTTACAACGTTCAGCAGATGTTCTTGCATTGTATTCCAATTTCCATTCAACACTATCACGAGGTGGATCATTAAAGAGTCTTGGATTGTCTTTTAAAACAAGATGGACATTTCTGCCATACTTAGCATCGGAACAGGGATTTTCACAAGTGCATTGCGGAGTACCGCCTTTGCAGGTGATTTTGGGGCAGCGATATTTGATTCGTCCCTTTTGGGGCTCAACAGCAGCCTGCTTCATAGGGAACCCTTTTGGGCATAATGGAATTCCATCTTTGTTTATGGTGATGTCATCTTTATAAACAGGAGGACGTCCGCACTTCCAGTTCAGGTCTATAAAAGGGGTTATGCCATTTGCTTTAGAGTAATCGTAATAAGGCATCGCATCATGCGCTGAGTCGAGAATCAGTTTTTTGACGACAGCCTCAGGAAGCATCTGTTTCATGGAAAACCAGTTGTATAGGAATCCATGAGAGTCATGTCGCGAGGCAGGATTTAGGAAAGGAAAAATTGGAAGGTCATTTTCCGAATCAGATGCTGTCAGCATGTATAAGTCGTATCCAAAGTAATAACGGTTACGATGAGAATCCCAGCCAATGTCACAGTCTGGTTGATGATAAACTCGATTGTATTTGCAATCACGGATACCTTTTTCCAGACAATCGCAGGTACGGGTTTTTCGTTCTTGAGCTGCCGTATATACAGGAGTACCATCGCCGGCCAAAGCAAGCTCTTTGAGAGATATAAGGTTTTGCCTGGCAGAAGTCTGAAGAAAAAAAGTATTGAAGATTTCCCAAAGTCTAATACAAGGAGCCATGTCAGAAGGTGGTGTTTCTTCAAATTTGTGAAATAGACCTTCGACAGTTACTTTTTCAACAGGAGCAGCCTTTTCTTCTTTTACTTTTGGTTTCTGAGGTTTTTCCTTAGGTGGATGGACAGCAGCTGAAAGATTCTTGTTATCTGATAACCAAAGGCGTTTGTGGAAGTCATAGAAAGTTCCAACGCCGGGAGTATCCCCGACGGAAAAGCCGGAAATAATTGTGAAGATGATTTTCTTTGAGATCAGCAGCAAATCTTGTGTAAGAGGTTATTTTAAACTCAACAGAAACAAGGATTGCTCGAAGCATGTCGGAAGGAAGTCTTGGTTCCGGACCAAAAGAAGAATATCTGTCCTGCATAAGAACATCAACTGAAGACAGATCAAGATTCCAAAATTTATCAAGAATCTGCCAGGTTGAAGAAGATAGAGAAGTTGAAGCATCCGGATAATATTTATGAAGTTGAGACAGAACACGGTTCTGATAGGCGGAATGACCGCCAACGTTAATAGGTTTCAATGAAACACACCTCCAAATCAAAAAGCCTGTCCGGCAGCGCCGGAACGATATGCTTTATTAATCAAGAGGCGCGAAGCGCCGCAAATTTTGTGGCATTTGTCAAGTACTTTTTGAGAAAAAGGTGGAGAAAAAATAAAAAAAGGACTCTCAGAAGCCGCATAAATAAAGGCTTAAAGATTCCGAGAGTCTATTTATGATAAAGGGAGAATGGAAATTAACACACTACAATACGATGAATGGGCAAATAGAAGAAATCGGGTGTGAATATGAGAATGGAAATACAATCTTTTATAGAGAAATGTATGCACATGACAGTTTACTGCTTTTAATGGAGCCTGGCAAAAGAAAAAGTGGAATTGCTAAATCACAAAAAGAATTAAAGGTGGTGGATATTAAAATTCCTATGAAAGCGGAAATTGTCTTGGATGAACCGAATGTCAGTATTCTTGATATTGCAGAGTATAGATTCGATGATGGAGATTGGCAGGAAGAAGAGGAAATTCTGAGAATTGATAACAAATTTAGAAAGTTATTGAAATATCCTTTACGTATGGAAGCATATGCACAGCCATGGACGAATGATAGGGAGGAGAGTTTTGAACATACACTTTCCCTTCGTTATAAGATTCATGCGGAGTGCAATTTAAATGATATAAAGCTTGCATCAGAATTGGATGAGGGGGCAAGGATATTTCTGGATGATAGGGAAATACCAAATGTTCAGACAGGATGGTATACGGACCATAGTATAAAGACAGTTCTTCTTCCTAAAATATCCAGAGGAGAACATGTGCTGATGGTGGAAATACCATATAACTCCAGAGTAAATATAGAAGCTATGTTTCTTCTTGGTACATTTAGTGTTTCTGTATTTGGATGTTATCAGATTTTAGAGGCGGCAAAAAACTGTATTGGATATGCAGATATAACGAGACAGGGATATCCTTTTTATGGAGGAAGTCTTACATATAGGATTCCATTTATAACTCATGGAGGAGAAGTAATCGTACAGGCATCTATGTATCGTGCACCTTTACTTAGTCTTAAGGTAGATGGAGAAAGTGCCGGATATATTTATATTTCTCCATATCAGGTAAATATTGGAAAACTGAATCCGGGAAAACATATGTTGGAGTTCACGGTGCAAACATCTTTATTATCTTTCCTGACCAGAATACTCATGCCTGCGGTAATTCCATTCTGAATGGCAGAGTCAATCATAGACTGAATAATTAGATAACCTCTCTCAGAACAGGAGCTTTTAACAGACCCACCGGTTTTATCTGATACTCATAAGACCACTGCACCCCTGTTGTTCTCCAGGCATTTGGTCCAATCCATTCTTCTTTTTGATTGCAATTATGCAAACATCCAAAAGTATTGATTCTGTTTCCATATTGCCCTACCAGTGTTATGCTGGACCGTCCCCACATCATTTACAACAGGATGACCGAAAAATATGTATGCTGGATGAAGATCATGCATAAGGATGGGGTACAGACGGAAACGGTAATGACAGCTGACAATATTCTCGGTCCGTATGAAATGGTAAAGGAGGGAATCCGGCCGCTTGGTATGAGTGCAGGAGATTTTGATCTGGCTGTGGCACCTGACGGGAAAGCTTATTATTATTTTGAAAGGGTTCATTCAGAAACCATCTGTGCAGATCTTACGGATGATTATACCGATGTCACCGGATATTACAGTACGCATTTTCCGCATTTGTGTCCGCCGGATGTACGTGAAGCAACTGCGCATTTCTGCAGGAAAGGGAAGCATTATCTGATTACTTCCGGTACAACGGATTACTTTCCGAATCCGTCAGAAGCAGCTGTAGCAGATACCTGGCATGGCCCGTTTACAGTGTTTGGAAACCCGCATGGGGGGGATGCTTCCAATACATCTTTTCACTCCCAGATTTCATGTGTTTTTAAAGTAGAAGGGAAAAAAACCTTTATATTGCGTGCGCAGACCTCTGGCTTCCCGAATTGCAGCACCTTGAGTATGAGGTGTATGGCAGGCTGTTTCGCGAACATTTTGACCCGGATAATCATTCAGATAATGCCATGAAAGAGATGGCGGCTTATCTGAATGGGAATTCTTTCCGGAACACCTCCATTGCAGATTATGTGTGGCTTCCTCTGAGATTTGAAGGTGATATGGTATATATCGACTGGCATGATGAATGGAGAATCGAGGATTATGAATAAAAGAAAAAGAGGATGATATTTTCATAGATTCTTTGGAGTATGTTGTACGAATCGTATGGCATACTCCTCATTTTTTGAACGTTTCCCGATATTTTTTTGCAGAATATCCGGTTTCTTTTTTAAAAACTCTACAAAAATAATTGTAATCTTCAAATCCGATGCTGTCAGAAATCTGTGTGATTGACAAATCGGACTCTTTTAACAGTTTCTGGGCCTGCTCCAAACGGAGAATTCGGATATATTCCGCAATACCCATTCCGAGATATTTATCGCAGGATGAATACAGCTTGCTTCGACTGATGCCGAGGTCACGTGCAATTGTTT
>CAMEUH010000214.1 GCA_945938055.1 uncultured Eubacteriaceae bacterium
CCATGATATCTCCAATATTCAAATCATACAGTAACTGATAACAAACCGGCACATATACCTCTCCCGGCATAACCTGCGGCATCTTATTTTTCATATCCAATAGATAATCGAATTTTTCTCCCTGCACGCACAACCCGTTATCCTGTGTACTGTCTGCAAGACTATGTCCATTAAGGCTGATTGCAGAGTTTTCCAGATTTAAAAATAAGCATATTTGCCATTCTCTTATCCTGTCATCCGCCTCTGCAAACCTTATGATGTTCTCCCGGTTCATCTCCCCTGTGTGCATTTGCAGAAAATCTGGGGTTTTTGCCTGTAACATCAGGTCATCAATGGCTCCCAAAAGATTGGTAAACAATACTACCGTAAGGACAGTCAGCATTGCAGAAATTGCCATAAAAACAGTTGTCACCGCAGATAACAGCTTATTCTTTTTCACATCATTCCAGATTAATTTTCGAATCATGACGATTTCCTTTCTAATGCTCTTATATTTTTAACCATGTACAGGAATACTGCCGTTAAGCTTAAAAGAATCCCTGCTGCCATGACAACTCCGGCAGCTCCTCTTCCCACCCCGACCTGAAGTTTCCATGCAATCCCGTCCGCTGCCACTCCTGCCATTCCATAGGCAATTACATATCCGATCTGGGAAAGAAAACCAATGACTCCCCATGCTCTTCCCTGTAATTCATCCGGAATATTGGTTCTCACAAGATAATCCAGGCAATTATTGGCAAAGGGCAGCATGGCAAAGAATAAAAATCCAAACAGACAAATGACATAAATATTTTCTACCATTCCAAAACCCACCATGGTTACTCCTGCAAAGAACAGGGAAATACTTAGCACCTTCACATATCCCTGCTTAATCCCTTTAATTCCCAGAAACAAACCGGAAACCAGCATTCCGCATGCGCAGACCGTCTGCGCAATACCAAGGGTAGTGCTGTCTGCAAAATCTAAAATCAGTGGTTCGGACAAAATCTGCAGTGCTCCCATAAAACATGTCATCACAGACGAAACCATAATCAGAAGAAATACACCCTTTCTGTCCATAATTGCCCTGAATCCCTGCTTAAGGCTCTCTCCAAAAGCAGCTTTATTCTCTATCTTTTCTACGGCAATTCCTTTTTTTACTACTGCTGTTGAAATAACTGTAAGCAAAAAGGTGCTGATGTCGATGACAAATAACAGTTTTATGTCACTTACGGCAAGTAATATACCGGCCAATATCGGTGAAATCAGATACCTTGCACTTCCTGCAATGCTCACCAGACCGCTGGCTTTCGAATATTCTTCCTTGGTAAGTAAGTCTGTCACCGTGGCTCGGTAAGAAGGTTCTAACAGTGCTGAGAACACGGAGCTGATAAATACGCCGATACAAATCTGATACAGTGCAGCTTCCCCACGCAGCATGCAAATCAATATGTAGATAATGCCCAGTGCCGAAAATCCGTCACCTATCATCATAAGTACTCTTCTATCATACTTATCCGCCAGTACCCCGGCGGGAACACTCAGCAAAAGTGTGGGGAGAAATGCCAGTAATGTAACAAGTCCCATGCTGGCTGCACTTCCTGTCTTCTGAAACACGTACACACTTAATCCAAAACTGGTAAGCCCTCCGCCAATGGCAGATATCAGTTCTCCTGTCCAAAGCAGCATAAATTTTGAAAAATTGCTTTTTTGATTTTCCATCGTAAATATCCTTTCTTTTTAGACCGTCAGTCTGTCGGTTACATTGTAAAAACAAAGGAACCGCTTGTTCCCTTGTAAACTGAATCATTAAAATATCTTTTTCAATGTGTTTTGCTAGCTTTCCTTTTCCTGAAAAATAGGCATCATGGTATCCTTTAAACTGCCACGCTTCATTCCCAGTAATCGCTCCAGATTATAGATAAACGCCATAATCTTCCTTTGCCTTGTTTCCTCCGAATCTTCGGATAACGCATCAAATGTTATGGTGGAATACAGCATTGCCATTTCCACCACTTCTTCGGGATATTCCGTCCGGCAGATGCCCTGGCTGATTCCTTCTTCGACTAATCCTGTAATCACAGGATCGACTTCCGCCAATAAATTTTCACGCATCTTCTGGTGCATCAGGGCATTCTGCGCCTTGTGTACCTGCTTCATTACTTCATGACCCAGGTCATTCTCCAGATTCAATGCCATAATTGTCATGGTAAGGCGCTGCAGTACCGGTATTTCTTTATTCCCGGCAATGGCTTTTGCCTTCGCAACCAGTCCCTTGCTGATACGTTCAATCATGGCATCCAGAATATCTTCTTTCGACTTAAAGTGGTAATACAGGGTTCCTCTGGCAATTCCGATTTCATTTAAAATATCATTGGTGCTGGTATGATCAAAACCTTTCGTCCCAAACAGCCTTTCTGCCACATCCAGTATTTCGTTTCTACGTTCTTCTGCTTCTTTAACTACTCTCATGGAATCTCCTGTCTCTTTTAAATACAACGGCATCACCGACAATCTGTCGGTAATATCATAACATGATTGGATGAAACTGTCAAGAATCACATGTGAATCGCAAAAATGAGGTTATTGCACTTTTACCTGGTGCAATAACCCCATTTTACATAAACTTTTATAATTCTTTTACAAGTTTCCTATTTCTGATATCCACATTTTGGACATACGCCATTTTCATCTAATGCCACGCCGCATAACGGACATCTATCCTTTTCCGCCGATGGTTCATATTCCTGTGATGCTGCATTTACACCACTTGTAAATGTAATCTTTGCAATATTTAACTTATCTTTCAGGAGTTCATATACAATCTTAATCATACCTTCAACCGTCATGGTTTCTTTGGTGACAACCAATCTGCTGTCCGGGTATGCAGTAGCCAATTCTGTTTTGAAAGCTTCCCCTTTCATCTTGTTCTGAGGATGGCCATTCTTAATTCCCTGCTTCTCATATACATCAAGTATAGCCGGAAGCAGTGGATCATCTTCCCTTAAAATAAGCGCATGATCAAAATTCTTCAAAACATCCCATGCAACTTTCTGAATCTCATTACAAGGATAAACCATATTAACGCCTGCATTGACAGTATCTTCCACTTCAATGGTAAGTACCCCGGTATGTCCATGAAGATACTGTGCCTCTCCCTGAAATCCATAGAATCTGTGTGCATACTGCAAATCAAATGTTGTAATACTTCTCATGATGATACCTCCTGAATAAATAATTTTATATTTGCATTGATTTATGAATCAAATGACAATATCTATTTCTTTCGCATGTACTTACTTCGTTTTCTGGCAATCCGAACAGATTCCTTTGAATAAGATGTCATAGTCCAAAAACTGCATGTTCGATGAATCTTTGATTCTTGGTTTTAACTCTGGAAAAGGTTCCACGTCAACATCAAAAAGCCGTCCACATTTTATACACCGAACATGATAATGCTTTTCACAAATATGATCAAAACAATCCGGACCTCCAATCACCTCTATTTTTCTTATTTCCCCTTCCTCTGCCAGAATATTTAGATTTCTATACACAGTTCCCTTGCCAACAGCAGGATGTTCCTTCATAATCATATTATAAATATCATCTGCAGTAGCATGATTTTTCAGACTACGTACAGCATTGAGGATTAATTCTCTTTGTATTGTGTTTCGTCTTACCATCATTTCTCCTTAATAATACTATTTCCTAATAAGAATTATATATCATTTAGAACAAAAAAGCAATAATGATGAATGGAAAAAATTTTTCCTTGATTTGCTTATATCCTCTTTAAAACCATTCCATGCCTGTTACAGTAAGCATAGAGCATCCCATGACCTTTCTTTCGAAATCTCAGCGATATCTCCTGTTCCGGATACAGTTTGACAACTTCAAAACTACCGGATGTAACATATGCAAGAAACGATACATAATGCTTTTTATCCATGGAATGATTCATGGTGACATGATACTCATTGTCAATGTCTTCAACACAAATGTCATGATTTTCATCACATTGTTCCGGCTCCGGTTCCAGTAATGTAACGCCACATCCGGAAGTCCTTTTCCTGTTTCCCATTTTGATACCGTCTTATCACTTACACTGATTTGATCTGCAAGCTCTTTTTGCGTCATTTTCCTTTTTTCTCTTAACGCTTTGATTGTCTTTCCTGTTATATAGTTCATTTTCTATTCCTCGCTTTCCTTTGATGAGACCATCTTAAATCCCCATGCCGGATAAGACAACCTACGAAACGTAGAGTACAACATTTATCTTTTCTTCATTTCAATATACAATTTTTCTATGTGCCTTGAGCTTTTTCATTGCCCAGTCATAATGGCTT
>CAMEUH010000215.1 GCA_945938055.1 uncultured Eubacteriaceae bacterium
CTGTCTCACTTTCATTTCTCCACCCCCCCTTCTCCCTCCCGTCATATTTTCTTCCTCTTGATTCCAGAAAACGATAAGCAATCATGAACGAAATGTCATCAAATCCGGTAAAGAACTTATCATTCATTTCGCGGATTGCATCTTCCTGTGAATAGGCATGTGCAAAATCTACCCCGCCAAATACCTGGTCAAATTCTGAAAAACAGATTTGTTTTTGCTGCTCAAAATCCGATGAAATACTCTGAACCTTAAAAGCCTTCAAATAAGCACGGAGCCATGATGTATTTCCCTGAAACCATTCATATACGGAGGCATATTCTTTATCCATGTCTGCTATTTCTTTTTCCCACTCTGCAGAATAGTAGGAAGCATCCACCATCCTCTGAATCTGACTCTCAGTCAGATATAATTCATATTTTTTATTAAACTTCTCAATAATCTTTCTTCGCTTGGAAGCTGCCTTTGGAAGAATGGACTCTTTTATCGGTTTCTTTACAGAGTTGCCATAATACGTTCCGCTTGCATCATTTTTCTGATTATAACTTCCCTGGTTATTCTCTTGCTCCTTCTTTTTCTTCTTACCGGAACTAACTATGTACCATAAGATTCCTACCGGTAGAATAAATGGTAACGAAACCACGGTCAATCCAATGGTCATTGCCAGAAGCTGCGGAATGACACCGGAAAATATGCTCAATATGATTAACCACTTAATGACTTTCTTAATTGTCTTAAACTGCTTACCTGAAAAAAAGTTCTGCCTGTCTCCTATAATCGCAATAATAATTAACAGAAATATTAATGATCCCATTTTTTCTCCCCTGAAAATGCACATATAATCTGCATTGAATATGTATTTCCATAAAATGACACATTTTTAGTATATCGCATTTCCCCAAAATGCACAATTAAAAATTTGCAAATCTCTTTCTCAGACGATTACGGCAGATAAAGTAAGCAGGAATCAAAAATGCGTCCGCAAAAATCCATGCCAGTGCATTTCCAAAGCAGGCTGCCGTATATCCCCATATCGGAACCAGTAAGAATCCCGTAATGCTTCTTGCCACCATCTCAAAAATACCTGCAAGGATGGCAAACTGGCTAAATCCCATTCCCTGAATCAGGAAACGGATAATATTTACCAGCGCAAGCGGGAAATAAAATGTACAGTTTGCCATTATAAACATATAGGTCTGTTCAATAATTTCCACATCCGCACTGTCTACAAACAACAATGCCAGATCTTTTGCAAAGAAGAAAAGAACCACAAAAGCAATTACCGAATAGATTGCCCCTAACAGGACACAGGATTTTAACCCTTTCCCGATACGGTCAAGTTTTCCTGCCCCCACATTCTGCCCGCCGTATGTTGCCATTGTTGAACCCATTGCATCATACGGACAGCAAAAGAACATGGAGAGCTTGGAACCTGCCGTAACCGATGCCACATAGATTGTTCCCAGTGTATTTACAGCCGTCTGGAGAATGACACTGCCGATTGCCGTGATGGAATACTGAAGTCCCATGGGAATTCCCATTCCGCATAAAATCTTTGCATAATGGCTGTCAAAAAGCATTTCTTCCTTCGTCATTTTCAATATGGCGAATTTCTTTTTCATGACAAAGAAACATCCGATTCCCGATACAGCCTGTGAAATAACTGTTGCCAATGCCGCACCGGCAACTCCCATCTTTACATTGTAAATCAGCACAACATCCAGCACAATGTTAATGATTGAGGACAATGCAAGAAAAATAACAGGAGTCTTGCTGTCTCCAAGCGACCTGATGATTCCCGAAAGAATATTATATAAAAATGTAGCCGGTATTCCACAGAAGATGATAAAAATGTAAATATACGCATCTTTAAAAATATCTGCCGGTGTCTTCATGATTGTCAGGATTTGACCTGTAAATATAGTGGTAAAAAGTGTCAGGACCACTGCAAAAGCAATGCAAAGCCATGCACCGTTTGCCACATATTTTCTTAAATTTCTGTAATTCTTTGCGCCAAACTGCTGGGCAACCGGAATGACAAATCCATTGCAGACACCCATGCAGAATCCAATGACCAGAAAGTTAATGGAACCCGTGGAACCGACTGCTGCCAACGCATCAGAGCCTAAAAACTTTCCCACAATCATGGTATCTACCAGATTATAAAACTGCTGAAAAAGGAATCCAAATAACATCGGAATGACAAATCCCAGAATCAGTTTCATAGGATTTCCTTCTGTCAGATTCCTCATTGAACTTTTCTTATTTTCTTCCATCTTGATACTTCCTTTTCTATGAAAAAATAGTAGAAAAACTTAGAAATATCCCTTATACTCTATCCTATATTTCTCTTTTGGGAACAATTCTTCATATAAATCAACAAAATAATCATCCGTCATGCTTGCCATATAATCCACAACCATCTGGTTTGGTTCTTCCAAAAGATATTGCTCCCTTATAAAAGTTTTAGAATAACGATTTACTTCTGTCAGATAATCAATGTGATGCCGGTAAAAAATAGAATTCTTATCCCCGCTTTTTGCCTGACGCAGCAATTCTTCATAAACCATTGCAAACATTGGCTTAACATTTTCCTGGTAAACACGATCAATTTCCGGGTTACCATAGATAATTTTATAATTTTCAGCCTTTGCCTGGGAAAATGCATCATAATATTCCTTATCCATGCACAAATAATCCTTCCCATAGCTGTTCTCGATAATATTGACAATCATGTTATTGATAATTTCTGCATTGGTATTGCCAATTTTTTCTCTGGAAAAATCCTGACTTTCCGGAATTAACCCGATTTTTACCGCATCCTGTCTGTCCTTTCCCAGATATGCAATAATATCACTAATTCTCATGACACAGCCTTCCAATGTTGACGGAATCTGTTTCTTGTTCGCATTGGCGTCCACATGGCATGCTTCTACTCTCTGTTCGAACTCTTCAAACCCATTTAGCACAACCGGACGGTATTCCTGCATTTCCATCTCACCATTATGACAAAGAACACCATCCAGTACCTGCAGACTAATATTTCGTTGAACCAGATAATCTAATACACGGACACTATGCACATTATGGTTAAAAAACCTTCCTGTCTTCTCATGGTATAATTCGTTCAGAAACCTTTCTCCTGCATGTCCAAACGGTGTATGTCCAATATCATGTCCCAATGCCGCTGCCTCGATTAAATCTTCATTCAGATTTAACATTCTGCCAATATTTCGTGCCACTCTTGCAACCAGTTGCACATGAAGTGCCCTGCGTGAAATATCATCATTCTTATAACAGGAGATTACCTGAGTCTTATCCGAATAACGATTATAATAGGGATTATGAAGAATTTTCTCCACATCACGCACAAATGCAGGTCTCCATAAATTCGCCCGGTCATGCTCCATATTTCTGCGGAGGATATCTTCATCCCGGAATGCATAAGGATTTTCCCTATGAAATCTGCGATCCTCTTCAATGCGTTCCTGTAATTCCCTGCTAAGGGAATGATAATCTGTCATTCAACCGGCCTCCTTATTGCATTCTGTTTCCACGACAAAACTCTACTTGAAAATATTCTCACCTGCTGCACTTAATTCTTCGGTCTTTCTTTCCAAATCTTCCATAATACCCAATAATTCTACCGATATTGCTTCAATTTCCTTCAGGTATTTTTCCGCATTCTCTGCATTTCCATTCTGAATTGCCGAAATCACATATGTACCCTTACCATGAAAATCTGCATGCAGTTTTTCAATCTTTTTCCACTGTTCTTTCATGTCCGGATGATTCAGCTGAATTGCGTAGTAATAATGTCCAAATGCACATTTCTTGGAATTTAACTGTAATGGTCTTATTTTCATTTCTGCAGTCATAGTTCTCACAAGTTCCAGCCAATTCTGATGGGCTGTTCTTGCCTTATCAATAATTTCCCTGAATTCTTCGTTGGAAATCATGGCAATTCCTTCATTCAGTCCTTCATACATCTTTGCTGAGACCGCAGAAATGCGATCATCAATCTCTGCAATTCCCTGTGCAAAAGAAACGCTGTCATTTGCAGCCTGCTTAATTGTCTGGGTGAGTTCCGTCAAATGCTCTGCATCATTACTGCACTGTTCCATTGCCGCATTCACTTCTCCTGTTGCCGAATGAATTGCCTTCATGCTGCCATTGATTTCATTGACACTTTCAACAACCTTTACAAGCATTCCTATATTTTCTCCTACGGTGACGCCTACCTGATCAATCTTGCCGCTCATCTGATTTACAGAATGAAGAGCTCGTTCCATGCTGTCTTTTCCGTGTTCCGATGCCTCATAAAT
>CAMEUH010000216.1 GCA_945938055.1 uncultured Eubacteriaceae bacterium
GGCCCCCTGATACCCTGCAAAGACCGTGTTCATCAATGCTAAAACCGCAATAATGGTTTTACCTGAACCCACATCACCCTGAATCAGACGATTCATAAGCTTTTTCCCTGCCATGTCATTTTTGATTTCTTCCCAGACCTTTTTCTGTGCATTTGTAAGCGTAAAAGAAAGATTCTGAATGAATTCATCGGTCAATCTGCAGTTTGATATCTCGTAATCACTCACCGCAATACTGTTTGCCTTCTTCAACTGTTTTAATGCCAGAATGAAAAAGAAAAATTCATCAAAAACAATCCGCTTCCTTGCACGCACATATTCTTCCTGGTCTGCCGGAAAATGAATTTTCTGAACCGCTGCAGAATAGTCCATCAGCCGGTATTCCTGACGAATTGAAAACGGCATGTACTCATGAAAAATATCAACCAGCTCCAATGCCTGATTCATGGATTTAATCATGAGATTATTGGAAAGTCCTGCGGTCAGATGATAAACCGGCTGCATCTGACTCAGCTTTTTTTCATAATCAGCCGGAGTATACATCACCGGATGTTCCATGAGACATGCCCCTTGTTTTATGACCATTCTCCCACGAAACACGTATCGCTGTCCACGTTTTAAAGTTGTCTTTAAAAAAGGCATATTAAACCAGGAAACCTTTATTCCGTCCCCATCATAATCTTTTATGATGGCAGAAACAATCTGCAGATTTCCGCGTTTTATGATATCCACGTTTCCGGCAATTTCACCATATACGGCATAAGTTCCCGGCTCCTCCATTTCTTTTATCAGAACCGGCTCTTCAAATACATCATAGCTGCGCGGATAGTACAAAAGCAGATCTTCCACGCTGCTGATTCCCAGCTTTTGAAATAGTTTCTGTGTTTTTTCTCCGATTCCCTTGATTTCCGTAATCAACATGATTGTTCACCCTGTTTTTCCCATGATATGCCAGAACCTGACCCTTTTGCATCAGTCTCATCCGGACTGCTGCATAAAAGCCAGGTTCTGTTTTTTGTTCCTATTCTGATTTTGTTTTTATTCCACGGATATAATATAGTAATAAATTGGCTGACCGCCTACTTCTAATGCAATTTCAATATCCGGATAGGTTTCTTCTACCATGGAAAGAAGCTGTTCCGCATCTTCCTCAGATACATCCGAACCATAATAAATACTGATAAATTCCGAATCATCCGTTACCAGCTGGTCAATTAAATCCAGCGTTGTTTCCACAATATCCTTTCCAACGGAAAGAATAGTCTTATCTCCAATTCCCATGATATCGTTTTCTTTGATTTCTTTATCATCAATCACGGTATCCCTTACGGCATAAGTAACCTGACCGGTCTTAACATTGCTGATGGCTTCGGTCATGTCCGCTAAATTTTCTTCCACAGTCTTATTCATTTCGAAACTAATCATGGCAGAAATCCCTTGCGGAACGGTCTTGGTTGGAACGACCATAATATTTTTGTTCTCAACAATCGATGCAGCCTGAGACGCTGCAAGAATAATATTCGAATTATTCGGAAGAATAAAAATATTCTTTGCGTTGACGTTATCAATGGCTTTTAGCATATCTTCTGTACTTGGATTCATTGTCTGTCCGCCTTCAATGACGTAATCAGCGCCAAGTCCCTTAAAAATTTCACTTAATCCTTCCCCAGCAGAAACGGAAATAAATCCATACTCCTTTTCTGGTTCCTTTGGAGCTTCTTTTACCGCTTCTTTTTCCTGTGCTGCCTTCTTTTCTGCATCCTTGATAACCTTCTCATGATGTTCTTCCCGCATGTTGTCAATCTTCATGCTGGTTAATGAACCATAAGAAAGACCTTTCTGAATTGCAAGACCCGGATCATTGGTATGAACATGAATCTTAACAATCTCGTCATCTGCAACACAAACAATAGAATCACCAATGGATTCCAGATAACTCTTAAATTCCTTCTCATCCTGCTCGGTAAACTTCTTTTCCAGCATTACAATAAATTCAGTACAATAACCGAATTTAATATCAACTTCCTCGCCGGAAACCTCTGTTTTTGCAACAGAAACTTTCGGAGTAATTTCAAAATCAACTTCTTTGCCAAGGAATGCATCAAATGCACCCTTTAACACAACAACAAGCCCCTGTCCGCCGGAATCTACAACGCCTGCCTGCTTTAATACCGGAAGCATCTCAGGAGTCTGGGAAAGAACATATTCTGCATGTTCAATGGTTTTTCCTATAATTTCTTCCAAATCACCGGTTTCCATGGATAATTCCATTGCTTTTTCTGCGGCGCCCTTTGCAACCGTCAGAATGGTTCCTTCCTTCGGCTTCATAACTGCCTTATATGCCGTATCTACCGCACGGGAAACTGCTGCAGCAAGAACCTGCGCATCGATGACATCATAATTTGCAATTTCCTTGGTAAAACCACGGAATAACTGTGACAGGATTACACCAGAGTTACCTCTTGCACCACGCAGGGAACCGCTTGAGATTGCTTTTGCAAGTTCTGCCATGGTCACATTTTCAATGGAACTGACTTCCTTTGCTGCGGAGAGAATGGTAAGTGTCATGTTGGTTCCTGTATCTCCATCCGGTACAGGGAAAACATTTAATTCATTAATCCATTCCTTGTTTGATTCCAGATTTTTTGCCCCAGCTAAAAACATCTTTTGCAAAGTCTTAGCATCTATTGTTGTAATAGCCACTTTTTCTATCCTCCTAAATTAGTCAATGACTCTGACGCCATCAACAAATATATTAATCTTTTTAATCTGAATGCCTGTATATTCTTCCACCTTATATTTTACATTTTCAATAAGGTTTTCAGAAACCGTCTTAATACTCACGCCATATGCAATAATCACGTGAAAATCAATAGTAATCATGTTATCTTCATCAATAGTCACATTGATTCCCCTGGTCAGACTATCTTTCTTTAACAGCTTTACAAAACCATCCTTCACGCTGAGCATTGCCATTCCGACAATACCAAAGCATTCAATGGCTGACAAACCGGCATATCTTGCGATTACCGCTGTATCTATTACTACATCGCCTATTGGATTTGACATTTTACCCTTCATAATGGTCCTCCTTCAAATATTATGAATTGTGAATATATGCTTAGTATATCAATTCATTATAACCCATTATGTAAGAAAAGGAAATAATTTTTTATTTTTATTATTTTTTTTATTATTTTACTTGCAATACGATTTATTTTCTGATAGAATATCCTATGTTGTGGGTCAGCAGACCATCATTACAAAAAACATGCCGTTTTCGGCTGATAATATTAACGTGCGTGTGTTTACGCTGGTTTAAGGAGGTGCAACTCAATGGCTAAGTGTTCAGTTTGTAACAAGGGTGCTCATTTCGGTATTAAAGTGAGCCATTCTCATAGAAGATCTAACAAAATGTGGAAGTCCAATATTAAGTCTGTTAGAGTTAAGGTTAATGGCGGCGCAAAGAAAATGTATGTTTGTACATCATGCTTAAGATCAGGTGCTGTAGAAAGAGCTTAATCCGATACTTAAAAAGAAGCTGTTTTAGTAGCTTCTTTTTTTGTGCCATTCTCCCCTTTCTCTACTTGCAAAACAGATTAAACCCAACAATCAGCAGGACAAGAATCAAAATTACTATGCAAAAAACGCTTTCAATAAATAAGGAGATGAACATTCCGATTGCTATCCAGAATAGAATAAATCCAATTAAGCACCTCATGTAATTCATCTCCAAATCATTTCTTATTACATTATATTCAGTTGTATGAAAAAATACCCTTGTTACTCTTCAATATTACTTTCTTCTGATAAAACTTCATCGATTGCCCGGGAAACCTGGCTATCCTTTGTGACATCCTCTTCTTTGCCGGAAAACTTGTTAATCAGGTCCGGAACCATGTCAATAATCTTTGTAATGGCATCCTGATTCTTTACATTTACAAGACGAATCTGATCTCCCTTAATTACCAGAACAGCACTTGGAGTAATTTTCCCTCCCATTCCTCCGGTTGCCGCGGACTTTTTATCAGCATTGGAGGCACCTGCCGCAACACAAAGATTCCATTGTTGCATTAAATTTTTCATTTTCTGCCATGCTATTTCCTCCTGATTAATTTTCTAAGTGTTTTATTACAATATACCCTGATTCCTATTATTAACAGGTTCAGAACTCTTATCCTGCCTTTTGCATATGCTTTTATTTCCAGAACCTCCTGATCAAAGTAAGGCTCCAGAAAAAAATTTAATGCAAGAATGTTATTTAAGACAGAATATGTGCCAAAGACCTGTCC
>CAMEUH010000217.1 GCA_945938055.1 uncultured Eubacteriaceae bacterium
ACCAATTTTACCTGAGAATTTGCCGTACTGCTGATCATAATAACCTCCAAACAAAAAAGGGGCCAAAGACAGCCCCTAAGAAATCCTTGTAATATTTTATCTTGAGAGTAACAGACTTACATTCAGCTTATACTCATCAATATCTTTCTTCATTGCCAGTGCTTCATCAATATCAAAATCCACAAATTCTGCATTCTTATATGCCACAATACGGTTACTCTTGCCTTCACACAAAAGATTAACTGCAAGCACGCCCATGGAAGAAGCATATACTCTGTCCTTACAGGTTGGATTACCACCACGCTGGATATGTCCGATAATGGTAGCTCTCGTTTCAATACCGGTAGCTGCCTCAATTCTTCTTGCCATGCTTGTTGAATGTCCAATGCCTTCTGCATTAATAATGATATGATGCTTTTTGCCCTTCTTACGGCTGTTAATGATATCATCAATAATAGCCTGTTCATTGCCATCGTAACGCTCCGGCAGAAGAACATTCTCTGCACCGTTTGCAATGGCACACCACAATGCAATGTATCCTGCATTTCTGCCCATAACTTCCACAATACTACATCTTTCGTGTGAAGTGGATGTATCACGAATCTTATCAATAGCTTCCATGGCAGTATTGACTGCAGTATCAAATCCAATAGTATAGTCTGTACATGCAATATCAAGGTCAATGGTTCCCGGAACACCAATGGTATTAATTCCCCACTTTGACAAATCTCTTGCTCCACGGAATGAACCATCTCCGCCAATTACGACAATTCCATCAATTCCATGTTTCTTACAGTTATCCGCTGCCTTTTTCTGTCCTTCCTCTGTCATGAATTCCATGCATCTTGCTGTATATAACACCGTACCGCCACGATTAATGGTTTCTGACACACTTCTTTTATCCATGTCAATGATTTCTTCATCGATTAATCCCTGAAATCCTCTACGGATACCTTTTACATTCAGTCCCTTTGCGATTGCAGACCTTACCACGGCACGAATGGCCGCATTCATTCCCGGAGCATCTCCACCACTTGTCAACACACCAATTGTCTTAATTTCCTTTGCCATGTCCATTCCTCCACATGCTATATAATACACTTTTATTATGCCAAAATGTTTCCTTTCGAATCATAACTCTCGATTAAAGATAATTCTAATCTATTTCCTTTTAGTTTTCAATAGATTTTTCTACAACTTTGACATTTTTTTCACTAAATCGATTGTACAAAATATCCAAAAGTCCCTTACCTGCATTGACCGTCATGTTTCTTGGCAGATACTTTTTTGCCTTTTCTGCTTCACAATAAATAATAACCTCATCATTTCCGTCAGATGCAGCGAGAATCTGGTTCAGTTCCTTCTCTGCCTCCGTATAAGCCGCCTTATCCGGAAAACGAATCCAAAGTTGTCTTGGTACCTGGTCAAACGGAACAAGTCTGGATAAAATCACCTTTCCCTTTTCTTCACCATTTACAGAAGCCTTTCCTACAACGAACACCTTACCATCTTCTACCAGCATGGTGCGGTATTTTTCATAATCCTTTGGAAATACAATAACTTCCACTGTTCCAAACAAATCCTCAATAGTAAGAAATGCCATCATCTTACCCGTCTTGGTATTTTTGGTGGATTTTTCCGTGATGATGCCACCGATAATCACATTTTGCTGATCATGTACCGGTGATTCACCTGTTTCCTCATCCACTTCAAAATCTGACGAAGAAGCCGTAATATTCTTCTTCATGAGTCCTTCATAGCTCTCGAGTGGATGACCGCTTACATAAATTCCCATGACCTCTTTTTCATACATCAGTAACTCTTCCTTGGAATATTCGCTGACGTTTGGGAGCTGAATCTGATATGCCGTCCCCTCTTCCTCCGATAACAGGGAAAACAAATCCATCTGACCGGAAATTTCATTCTTCTTATCCTGGCTGATACTTTCCACAATCGGTCCATACCCCATCATCATCTGACGCCGGTTTGCACCCAGACTGTCCATGGCTCCTGCCTTAATCAGATTCTCTATATACCGTTTGTTTACGCCCTGTCCAATCATCCGCTCAATAAAGTCATGAATATTCTGGAATTTACCGTGTTCCTTCCGTTCCTTTACAATCGCTTCAATAATCGGACGTCCCACACTTTTAATGGCAGACATCCCATAGCGGATGCAACCATTGGATACCGAAAAATCCCATTCTCCTTCGTTTACGTCAGGTGGAAGAATCGTAATACTCATCTGCCTGCAAATCAGCACATATTCCGTAATTTTTCCCGGATTTCCATAACAGAAATCCTTAGTGCCGACATAAACTCCACCGGATAATGTTCCTTAAGATATGCCGTCTGATATGCCACGACTGCATAACACGCCGCATGGGACTTATTGAAGGCATACTTGGCAAAATCAATCATGCTGTCATATATCTTATTGGCAACTTCCTCCGGGATTCCGTTTGCCACACAGCCCGGCACGTTTTCTTCCGGATTTCCATGAATAAAGTTCTGCCGCTCCTTTTCCATGACACTACCCTTTTTCTTGGACATTGCACGACGGACCAGATCACTTCTTCCCCAGCTGTAACCCGCAAGATCACGCACAATCTGCATAACCTGCTCCTGATATACGATACAGCCGTAAGTCGGTGCAAGAATCGGTTCCAGCTGCGGACAGGCATAGGAAATCTCTTCCGGATGATTTTTCCCACGGATATATTGCGGGATAAAATCCATTGGACCCGGACGATACAGGGAAATACCTGCAATAATATCTTCCAGACTCTGTGGTTTTAGTTCCTTCATGAAAGACTTCATCCCGCCGCTTTCCAGCTGGAATACTCCTTCATCCTTACCGGAACCGATTAAATCCAGAACATCTCTGTCTTCATAATTAATCTTATTCATATCCAGATTGATATCCGGATTACGATTTACCAGCTTCTGTGCATTCTGAATCACCGTAAGAGTACGAAGACCCAGAAAATCCATCTTAAGAAGTCCTAATTCTTCCAATGTCGTCATGACAAACTGCGTTGTAATAGTTCCATCAGAAGACCTTGAAAGTGGAATGTACTCATCCGCTGATTTCGGGCAGATAAGCACACCTGCCGCATGCATGGAAGTATGCCTTGGCAGTCCTTCCAGACGAAGACACATGTCGATAAGATATTTTACCTGCGGATCAGAATTATAAGCTTCCCACAATTCCCCCTTATAATCCAGGGTTTTTTGCAGGGTAATTCCTAATTCCTGTGGCACCATTCTTGCAAGCGCATCGCCCATGGCATATGGAAGATCCAGTACTCTTGCCACGTCACGGATGACGCCCTTCGCTGCCAGTGTACCAAAGGTTACAATCTGAACAACCTTATCTTTACCATACTTTTCAACAACATAGTCAATTACTTCCTGCCTCCGTTCAAAGCAGAAATCCACGTCAATATCAGGCATGGATACACGCTCCGGATTGAGGAAACGTTCAAAAATCAGATTATATTTAATCGGATCAATATCTGTTATAGCAAGACAATATGCTACGATACTTCCCGCAGCGGAGCCTCGTCCAGGTCCGACACTGATTCCGTTTTGTTTCGCATAATTAATAAAATCCCACACAATCAGGAAATAATCCACATATCCCATCGTTTGAATAACCGATAATTCATATTCCAGACGTTCTTTTAGGGACTCATCCGGATTTTCTCCGTACCTTCGCTCTAATCCTTCAAAACACAGATGATTCAGGTATGTCCATGAATCAAATCCAGCCGGCACTTCAAAATGTGGGAGCTTTGTTACACCAAATTCAATTTCCACATTACACCGTTCGGCTATCTTATGAGTATTTTCCAAGGCCTCCAGCGCATATGGAAATAGTGCTGCCATTTCCTCCGGTGACTTGCAGTAATACTGTCCGCCTTCATAGCGCATACGGTTTTCATCCGAGACTTTTTTTCCGGTCTGGATACACAGTAAAATATCATGTGCCTCTGCATCCGATGCATAAGTGTAATGAATGTCATTTGTGGCAACCAGAGGAATATTTAATTCATTGCTCATGCGCACAAGCTGCTGATTGACATATTTCTGTTCCGGAATTCCATGGTCCTGCAGTTCCAGGAAAAAATTTCCCTCACCAAATAAATCGCGATATTTCACAGCTGCTTTGCAGGCTTCCTCATAAAAACCCGATGCCAGATATCTTGG
>CAMEUH010000218.1 GCA_945938055.1 uncultured Eubacteriaceae bacterium
AAAGGGAAAGCCATATATCATGCAGGAAGATATTAATGCATCATTTATTAAAGTCGGAATCGGCTCTGAGAAAAAGAGCAAAATTATTTCGGATAAAGAAAAGAAAATTACAGCGTATCACGAGGCAGGGCATGCGATTCTTCTTCATCTTCTACCGGATGTGGGACCAGTTCATACGATTTCAATTATTCCAACAGGGCAGGGTGCTGCAGGATATACCATGCCGCTTCCGGAAAAGGATGAGATGTTCCGTACAAAGGGCAGGATGCTGCAGGATATTATTGTGAGTCTGGGCGGAAGAATTGCAGAGGAATTGATTTTTGATGATATTACAACAGGAGCTTCCCAGGACATCAAGCAATCAACGGAAACAGCGCGTGCCATGGTCACAAAGTATGGCTTCTCGGAAAAGCTGGGACTGATTAATTATGAAACAAATAGTGATGAAGTCTTTTTGGGAAGAGACCTGGCACAGACCCGTCCGTTTGGAGAGTCGGTTGCGGGAATGATTGATGAAGAAGTCAAGAAGATTGTGGATGACTGCTATGCAAAAGCGAGAAGAATGATTGTGGATAACCTGGAGGTGCTTCATAAATGTGCGGCGCTGCTAGTGGAAAAAGAAAAAATAGGACGTGATGAGTTTGAGGCTTTATTTGGAAACTAAACAGGCAAAAAATGAAATATAAATGGGAATGATGACTTAATAAAATAAGATTGTATGCAAATCAATAATTTCAATAGTCAAATTCAACAAAAAAGAATGCAAAAGTTTGTGAATTTTGTTAACACTTTTGGATGAGTGATTGTTATAATCATAATTGTAAAAACCCCCAATACATTATATATTTTTTGCTACACCCCATAATAAAATGAATACCTTCTCCAAAAAGGACAGCACCCCGAAAAGCTGTCCTTTTTACTGTGTAAAAATATTCTTGAATTATATGGTAAGAGAAGGTAAAATAATGTCAATAGGGTAACGAGGTGAATTTATGATAATCTCAAAGGATTTAAATGCATATCTTCCACAGGAAAAGAAGCTTTTCTATTTATCAAATGTAAGGCCGGTGTTAAACAGAAGGGCATTATTTAGTGATGAGACGGAAAACTTCAGAAGTCCGGCAGAGCCGCAACGCAATGAGGATGTAAGTATAAGGTTTCGAACATACCGTTATAATGCCGATAAGGTAACACTCGTTACGGATAAGTGTTCTTATGTGATGAGAAGGTCATACTCGGATAAGTTATTTGATTATTATGAAATTAACTTTAATGTGGGTGTGGATAAGATAAGTTATTATTTTGAGATTCTGTCAGGAAAAACTACAGTGTATTACAATCGGATTGGTGTCTGCAAGGAGTTGAATCCGTCATACAATTTTGTGATTATTCCGGGAAAGAAAACACCGGACTGGGCTCAGGGAGCAGTCATGTATCAGATTTATGTAGACCGCTTTTGCAACGGAGACTGTTCTAATGATGTACTGGACGGGGAATATTCCTATATTGGTGAAAATGTTGAGGCGGTGAAGGACTGGTATTCTTATCCAAAGAAGATGGATGTGCGTTCATTTTATGGCGGAGATTTACAGGGTGTCATGGATAAACTGGATTGCAGGATTTGGGGGTTGATGTCATCTACTTTAATCCGTTATTTGTGTCACCATCCAATCATAAATATGACATTCAGGACTATGATTACATTGACCCTCATTTTGGAGTGATTGTAGAGGATGAAGGGGAACTGCTGGCACAGGGAGACAAGGATAATACTCATGCCACAAGATATATTAAACGTGTAACCAGCCGGAAGAATCTGGAAGCAAGTAATGAATTTTTTGCGCATGTGGTGGAAGAAATTCATAAGCGTGGAATGAAAGTGATTATTGATGGTGTGTTTAATCATTGTGGTTCCTTTAATAAATGGCTTGACAGAGAAGGAATTTACGGAAAGAGCCAGGAACAGTATGAAACGGGTGCCTATTCCGATGAAAAGAGCCCATATCACGGCTTTTTTGATTTTAAAGGTGGACAATGGCCTGGAAATGGTCAATATGAGGGATGGTGGGGACATGAAACTCTGCCAAAGCTTAATTATGAGGGCTCATCAAAGCTGGAAGAGTATATTCTGAGGATTGGTGCCAAATGGGTTTCACCACCGTTTAATTGTGATGGATGGAGACTGGATGTAGCGGCAGATTTGGGACATAGTGTAGAATATAATCATGATTTCTGGAAAAAGTTTCGGAAAGCAGTAAAAAGAGCGAATCCCAATGCAATCATTCTGGCAGAGCATTATGGTGATGCACATGACTGGCTTGGGGGCGATGAATGGGATACCATCATGAATTATGACGCTTTTATGGAGCCGTTAACCTGGTTTTTGACCGGAATGGAAAAGCATAGTGATGAATATAAAAGTGACATGCTGGGGAATCCGCGGTATTTCTTTGATGCAATGTACCATAATATGTCACGCATGGGGGCTGAGGCAGTTAAAATCAGCATGAATGAATTGTCGAATCATGATCATTCACGATTCCTGACCAGAACGAACCATCAGGTAGGAAGGTTGGAAAGCAGAGGATCAGAAAGTGCCAATGCAGGAATTCATAAAGGAGTATTCCGTGAAGCAGTTGTTGTACAGATGACCTGGCCTGGAGCACCAACAATTTATTATGGAGATGAAGCCGGACTATGCGGATGGACGGACCCAGATAATAGAAGAACCTATCCATGGGGAAGGGAAGATAAGGACTTAATTGCATTTCATAAAGACATGATACGGATTCATAAAGAGAATCAGGCATTGTTAAAGGGCTCGTTGAAGGAATTGACAACTGATTATAATCTCATTAGTTATGGGCGCTTTTACGAGGATAATATTATTATCGTGGTGGTAAATAACAGCGAAGATGAACGGAGGACGATGATACCGGTCTGGGAACTTGGGGCAGGAGAAAACTGTGTTCTGGAACAGCTGATGGTGACAACAGAAAATGATTATAGTACAATGTCCTTGTATTATGAGCTGACGAATGGTATGCTGGATATTGGATTACGCGGGATGTCAGCAGTTATATTGCGCAAAGTAAATACGGATTGAGGTGTAAATGGAAATGAATAGACAAATCAAAAGAAGCAAGTCATTACGTACATGGAATAAGTATAAAAAACTGGTTTACCTGATGTTGGTTGTACTGCTGATTATTGTAGTTATTATTATTGGAATTACGAAAGCGGTAGGTGGAAAGAAGGAGAAAGAAACGGAAACAACAACTCCGGAAACGACACAGGAAACTACGACGGAAGAGCCAACGACGGAAGAACCGACCACAGAGGAGCCAACGACGGAGGAACCGACGACGGAAGAGCCAACGACGCTGGCAACTGAGATTGTTAAGACACCGGTACAGGAAGAATTCAGTAATGAATCATTTTATGATGATGCGGTTTTTGTGGGTGATGTGTTTGTATCGGGTATGGATGTATATGGATACCTTAAGAAATCCAAGCTGGTGTATGGTGAGGGATGGACGACCGGAAAAGCGTCGAATGCTGTTTCCACTATTTCAGCAACGAATGCAAATAAAGTATTCCTGGAGATTGGTTTAAACGATTTAAATACAGGAAAAACAGGTGCTAAGGTATTTGAGTCCTATCAGGAGCTGGTAAATGATATCAAAAAAGCGCTGCCGAATGCAACTATTTATGTTGTTTCGGTATTCCCGGTAACAACAGGTTTTGAAGCAAAAGAGAACACAGGCGTTACCAATAAGGAAGTGACGGCATTAAATGAACTGCTTTCCACGATGGAAGGTGTAACATACCTGAATGTAAGTGCTTCCCTTTCTAATTCCGATGGAAGCCTGGTGGATGAACTTTCAAGCAGCGGCTATAATATTAAGAGCACTTATTATGGATTTATTTTAAATCTGATTGCAGAGATGTGTCAGTAAGAAGGTGTTTTTGACAGGGGCATCATTGGATGCCCCTATTTATGCGTGATATGCGGATTTTTGCTACATAGTTGCAGTATGTTTGAAAATGTATGATTGTGACGAAAAATATCTTGCGATTCTAAGAAAAATATGGTATAAATTATTATTGTCAGGTTATTTTAAGGATGGATTCCCGAGTGGCCAAAGGGGGCAGACTGTAAATCTGTTGCGACACGCT
>CAMEUH010000219.1 GCA_945938055.1 uncultured Eubacteriaceae bacterium
CCAATGCCCTTGCAAATGCAAGGATGGTCGCCGCCGCCACTCCCGGCCACGAAACCGGAAGCATTACCTTAAAAAAAATCTCCCATTCCGACATTCCAAGTGTTCTTGCCGCATGAATCAGATTCCGGTCTACCTGTTCGAATGCGCCTCTTGCCGTGCGGTACATAATCGGAAACGAAACCACAACCGCGGCTATGACTGCCCCCTGCCAGGTAAAAAGCACACTGATTCCCAGTTTTCCAAGGAAGTTCCCCAGAATACTGTTTTTACCGAAAATAATCAGCAGAAAAAAACCTACCACTGTCGGAGGCAAGACCATGGGAAGCGTAAAAATTCCATCCACAAGGGATGCTCCCCTTTTCATGGAGATTACCAGCCTTGCGGCCAGTAATCCCAGAAAAAAAGTAAATATGGTGGCTGTCACTGCCACTTTTACCGATATCCATAATGGTGAAAAATCCATTTTTCTCCCGCCTTATTCTGCCTTGGAAAATCCATAGGATTCAAATAATTTCATTGTTTCTTCTGACTTAAGATAATCAATGAATTCTGCAGCTGCTTCTGCATTGGCACTTGCCTTTACAATACCGGCAGGATAAATAACCTGCTTGCAGGAGCCGGCTGGAGCTTCACTTACTATCTTTACCTTATCACTGGTATACGCATCTGTTGCATAAACCACACCACAATCTACGGCTCCCTCTTCTACCCAGGAAAGAACCGTTCTTACATCCGAACCATAATTTGCCTTTGCCTTTACTGCATCCAGCGTTCCAAGCGTCGTAAAAATTTCTTCGGAATACTGTCCCACCGGAACACTGCCCGGCTCGCCAAGGCCAATCATGGAAACCTTATCCGTTGCCACATCTTCAAAAGAGGTAATCTCTTTTTTACTGTCAGCCGGCACAATCAGTACCACCTTGTTTTCCAAAAGCTTCACAATGGATTCCTGATTCATGAGACCCTTTTCATCTAATGCCGTCATCTGCTTTGTTGCCGCAGAAATAAAGACATCTGCCGGAGCACCCTCTTCAATCTGTGTCTGAAGGGCGCCGGAACCACCATAAGAAAATGTTAATGTCACATGAGGATTTTCTGCTTCATAAAGTGTCTTGATTTCATTGCAGACATCCGTAAGAGAAGCTGCCGCAAGAACGGTCAGTTCCACCTTCTCTTTTACTGCCTCCGTCGTTGCTGCTGTTGTCTCATTTTCTGCTCCATTGCCGGATGTATTTGCATCGGTATTAACACTCGTATTACCGGATGACGCACATCCTGTAAAAATGACTGCCATTGCTAAAACTGCTGCTGTTGTTTTCAATAATTTATTCCATTTCATTTTCAATTTCTCCATTTTTTAATACGGTTTTATCTCCCGTTCTCCCGGATAAAATGACCGCTTTTTCCACCCATCTTCTCTTCAAGGTGTATTTCACTCATTTCCATTCCACGGTCCATTGCCTTACACATATCATAAATGGTAAGCAGGGCAACACTCACCCCTGTCAGTGCCTCCATTTCCACGCCGGTTTTCCCCGAAAGTTTCGCCGTACAGATACACCGGATGGAAGTTGCTGCCTCATCCAGTTCAAAATCAATCGTTACCTTGGTAAGCATCAGCGGATGGCACATAGGAATCAGATCCGAAGTTCTTTTTGCTGCCATAATACCAGCAATTCTGGCCGTTCCAAGTACATCTCCTTTTTTTGCCGTACCATTTTTAACGGCCTCAAAAACTTCTGCATTTACTTTAATTTTTCCACTGGCAACTGCAATTCTTTCTGTAACTTCCTTATCCGTCACATCCACCATAATTGCATTGCCTTTCTCATCAAAATGCGTAATTCCTGCCATCCCGACGTCTCCTTTTTCTCATTTATCAATCACTTTCCAAATCCACAATTCGGAAAATGACACACTTCACAGTTAAGGCAGAGTCCGCCTTCTCCGTAACCACTCAAATCCTTTGCTTCTAAAAGTTCACCCGCAAGTACCCTTGGAAGCACCAGATCAAAAATCGTCCGGCTTGCATACATGACACATCCCGGCAGTCCCAGAATGGGTATCGTTCTGCCTTCATGCTCATAATATGCCAGCAAGAACATTGCTCCCGGAAGAACCGGTGCGCCGTAAGAAACCACCCTGGCTCCGGCTGCCTTAATTGCTCCCGGTGTTCTGTCATCCGGGTCAACGCTCATGCCTCCGGTACATAAAACCATGTCCGCACCTTCTTCAATAAACGTTCTGATTGCCTGCACAATTTCTTCCTGATTATCATCACAAATCTTTTGTCCCACGACTTCGGTATCGTACTCCGCAAGCTTCTTACGGATTGCCGGGCCGAATGCATCTTCAATCCGCCCCTTAAACACCTCACTGCCTGTTGTGACAATTCCAACCTTTGTATGACGAAACGGCAGAATGGCAAGCAACGGCTCATTTCCCGCAGCTTCTCTTGCTGCCTGCATTTTTTCTTCTTCAATCACAAGCGGAATGATTCTTGTTGCCGCAATCTTATCGCCTTTTCTAATCGGAAAATTTCCATGAACCGTGGCAATCATCATTTCTCCCAGTGCATTCACAGCATTTAACTTTTCTGTATTGATTTTAAGAAGTCCGTCTGACAATGCCTTGATTTCGATTTTACCTTCCTTTGGTTCACTCGCAGTCATTCCTTCATTCATACAAATATCCCGAAGAATTGCGGCCGCCTCATCCTCGTGCAGGATTCCTTCCTTTTTCTCCCACACATACAGATGCTCCTTTCCTACCGACAATAATACCGGAATATCCTCCCTGGTCACAATATGACCTTTTCGAAACACCGCATCCTTTACCACACCCGGAATAATCTGGGTAATGTCATGGCATAAGACTTGTCCTACTGCATCTTCTGTCCGAACTAATTTCATCTGTGTTTACTCCAATCCAAAGAATTTTTTCAGGCATAAAAAAATCCCTTCCGTGTCGTCAAGCCCGAATACCGGGCATTCCGCTTCACTTTGGGATACTACATCGGTTGCGATACAAATTAAGGAATCTGGATTACAAATGGTTTTTGTGGAAATTCCCCGCCGGACCACTTCTATCTTAGGATAGGCGGAATCTTTCATGCCCTCAATCATAAGGATATCCACATCATTACATTTTGTAATCATCTCTTCAATCCCCACCGTCCGTCGTTCATTGACAGAAAACTGCGTACCAGAAAAAATGGCACTGCAAACCGCACCAGCCTCACGAAAACGATAGGTATCCGTTCCTTCATGATCCATGACATAATCATGACCATCATGCTTAATCACACCAACCGAGTATCCTTCCTGAATAAACTCATTAATAAGCCGGATAATCAGTCCGGTCTTTCCACTATCCTTAACTGCACTCACGCAGAATACCAGAGGAAGAACCAGACGCTTATACTCATCTCTGGTGTTAATGTTCTTTACAATTTTCTTATCAAAACAGGTCATTTCCAATCGGATGTACTTGGTTCTTACGCCATTTAAAATGTTCATCAGACGATACTGACCCTTTGCAATCAGTTCTTCAATCAAGCCAAGCATTCTCTTGGAATAAATGGCACAAAGCGGATGAATATGTTCTTCATCCATCAGACAGAAACAGTCATAATCAGACGAAATAAATTCTGCCATGTAGGAAACCAGTTCTTTTTTGATAAATGGCATGTCTGCCGCACAAATAAAGACATATTCTTCCTTTGCTTCCTTAAGAATCTGGTAAATACCTTCTATTGGTCCGATATCGGTATGCTCATCATAAACAACCGGAAATCCCAGTTCTTCATAGATACCCCTGGTGGCAGCAGAAATAAGCACCTCGTTAAAGGTACCTAATTCATCCGTTATCCTGTCGATAAACCGACGGTCATTCAATTGTAATAACGCCTTGTTCTGTCCCATGCGGGTGCTTTTACCACCGGCAAGCACACCTGCTCCAAGTTTTATGCTGTTCATATGAGTGCCTCTGTCATTCAGACTTATAATCCTATCAAACTAATATGATATTGTGATTATACAAGATATTTTTCATAATTGCAATTCAAACTCCATTTTTGAAGATGAATCTTTTTGTTCCATTAATTATTTTGCAATGCGTGGTCGTAATTTATTTTTAATATCCTCTCCACATTTCTT
>CAMEUH010000220.1 GCA_945938055.1 uncultured Eubacteriaceae bacterium
TTCTCGTTATGATCCACCAGAATCACTTTTTTACGTTCCATTCCAAGAAGATTTCTTCTGGAAATCATTCCCACATATTTTCCGCTTCTGGAAAGAACCGGAAAATCCCTGTGCCGGACACTTGCCATAACCTGCTTAATATCTTCCACCAATGTTTCCTGTTTAAATGTAATCAAATGATCCTTACGCATAAAATAGCCAATCGGCATGCTTTGATTAATCAGCCTTGCTACTGTATAGGTATCATGTGGTGTACTGATAATGGTACAGTTCTTTTCTTCGGCCAACTTCCGGATGGTAAGAGAAACCTTGGCTCCCTCGCATACAATAATGCAGCCGGCCTTCATTTCAATGGCACAAAGCTGAACCTCATAACGGTTACCCAGGATTACAAGATCCCCATCTTCAATGTAATTTTCCATTAGTTCCGGATTAGCTGCGGCCACCAAGACCTTACCTTTATCAAATACTGCATTCGAATCCCCGGTAATCAGTTCCCCGTCCAAGGTCTCAATAATATTGATATATGGTGTATTTGCCATGGACAAAATCTTGCTGTCATACACATCCATATAGGAATTTGCAATATCGCCTATGGTAATAAGACCAGAAAGTTTATCCTTCAAAAGCACGGGAAGCGTTACAACATCCGTACTTTTCATGAGATACCATGCCTTTTTTAAAGAAATTCCCTCATTCACACCTGCAACTTTACGGATATCAATATCCTTAACCTGTGGAGATACATCATCCATATAAGCCGGTGCGGCAACTCCAAAACGGTTCAGTACATAACGTGTTTCCTGATTCAATTCCCCTGCACGTCTGGCGGCATATTTATCTGACCCTGTAATTCTGTTTTTCAGTTCCGCATAACAGATTGCCGAGCATATGGAATCCGTATCCGGATTTTTGTGTCCAATCACATAAATTTTTCTATTTTCCATCATTTTTACTACCTTTTCAAAAATAAGATGTCTCCGTCATCCATCATTACTTTGCATACTTTATGATTTACACACATATATATTTAATACTTACATCCAAAAATAGTCAACATCTTTCTTGGCATGCAAAATATAATTCTGAAAATATTCTGAAAATGATTGTGCAAAATTGCCATTTATGATACAATATTTTCATAATATTTCGGTAAATATATAAAGTAGGAGGTATCATTTATGCGCGGTAATGTAATAGTTGGACAATCAGGTGGTCCGACTTCCGTAATTAATTCCAGCTTAGTTGGTGTATACAAGACAGCAAAGGACAGAGGTGCAGGAAAGGTTTATGGTATGCTGCACGGAATTAAGGGACTTCTTGACGGTCAGTATGTTGACCTTTCTGAGCACATAAAAACTGATCTTGATATTGATTTATTAAAGAGAACCCCATCCTCTTTCCTTGGCTCCTGCCGGTACAAGCTTCCGGAAATCTGTGATAACCGGGATGTATATGACCAGATTTTTGCCAAGTTACAAGAGCTGAATATCGAAGCTTTCTTCTATATTGGTGGTAATGATTCCATGGACACCATTAAGAAGCTTTCTGATTATGCAATCCTGATTAATAGTGACATCAAATTCATGGGTGTCCCAAAAACCATTGATAATGACCTTGCAACCACAGACCATACCCCGGGTTATGGAAGTGCTGCCAAGTATATTGCTGCCGTAACAAAGGAAATCATCCGTGATGGTCTTGTTTACGACTACCCAACCATTACCATCATCGAAATCATGGGACGTAATGCAGGCTGGCTTACTGCAGCCGCAGCTCTTTCCAAGACGGAAGACTGCGAAGGTGTGGACATGATTTATCTTCCTGAAGTGCCATTTGACATCGACCGCTTCATGGAGAAGGTGAAGGAATTAAGCAAGGTGAAATCATCCATCGTCATTGCGATCTCCGAAGGTATCAAGGTTGCTGACGGAAGATATGTTTTTGAACTTGCCGACCATGTTGAATTTACGGATGCTTTCGGTCACAAGCAGTTATCCGGTTCAGCCAAATTCCTTGCTAACAAGATTGGTGCTGAACTTGGTGTTAAGACACGTGCAATCGAATTAAGCACACTCCAAAGATGTGCTGCCCATATGACAAGCCGTGTGGATATCACAGAAGCATTCCAGGTTGGCGGTGCTGCCGTAAAGGCTGCTTTTGAAGGGGAAACCGGTAAGGTTATCGTCCTTGACCGTGTTTCTGATGACCCTTATATCTGTGTAACAAGCTCCCAGGATGTACACAAAATTGCCAACATCGAAAAGAAAGTTCCTTTGGAATGGATTACGAAAGACAATACATATGTATCGGACGAACTGATTCATTACATCAAGCCATTGATTCAGGCTGAACTTTCACCGGTCATGGTTGATGGTCTTCCAAGACATTTGAAGTTGAATCTGTAATCAGAATTAAATATTCATATGAATATTTCTATTTAAAAATGGAGGGTAGCCGAAAAGTCACGAAATGTCGTTTCTTCGGCTACCCTCTTTCATTTCTCATTTATACAATCAATAAAAGGCAACTAAGATTTCTCCCAGCTACCTTTTTGCCATATATTACATGATACTCTTTACAGTTTCCACTACATTCTCTACCGTAAATCCAAACTTCTCAAAAAGCTTTGCTGCTGGACCACTGGCACCAAAGGTTGTCATTCCCACATATGCACCATCCAGGCCTACATATTTACCCCAGCCAAACTCAGAAAGCGCCTCTACTGCAACTCTCTTGCGAACAGCCTTCGGAAGGACTGATTCTTTATACTCTTCTGACTGTTTCTCAAACTCATCCATGGAAGGCATACTTACCACTCTTACATCAATTCCTTCTGACGCAAGAACCTTCTTTGCCTCTACCGCAAGAGAAACCTCTGAACCGGACGCCATGATAATGGCATCTGCCACTTCTTTTGCAGAATCTGCGATAACATAACCACCCTTGATTGCATCCTTGCTGCTTCCCTGAATCTGCGGAAGATTTTGTCTGGAAAGCACCAATGCCGTTGGCGTGCTCTGTGACTTTACCGCATACTGCCATGCAGCAGCCGTTTCTGTATAATCACATGGTCTGAATACCGTAAAGTTTGGCATTGCACGGAACATTGCAAGCTGTTCAATCGGCTCATGTGTAGGTCCATCTTCTCCAACTCCAATGCTGTCATGTGTTAATACAAAGGTAAGCGGCACTCCCATGATAGAAGAAAGTCTTGCCATCGGTTTTACATAATCGCTGAATACAAAGAATGTTGAAACAAATGCCCGAAGTCCGCCATGAAGCATCATACCATTTCCAATGGCTGTCATGGCAAGCTCTCTTACACCAAAATGGAAATTGCATCCCTCATATGAATCCTTTGAGAAGTCTCCCTTTCCATTCATATATGTCTTGGTGGACGGTGCAAGATCCGCAGAACCACCTACCAATCCTGGCATTACTTCCTTAATCTTATTAATCAGTTTCCCTGAAACGCTTCTTGTTGCCTCTGCCTTGTCTTCATGTGCCCAGTAGTCTTCGGATGCAAATAATTCATCCACATAAGACTCATCATAATGCTTATCCCAAAGTTCCTTCATTTCCGGGAACTTTGCACAATACTCTGCAAACATGGCGTTCCATGTATCCTCTGCCTTTGCATTTTCCTTTGCAATGGATGCAAAATGATCATAAACCTCCTGTGGCACATAAAATGGCTCCTGCGAAGGCCAATTTAAATTCTCTTTCAGTGCAGTTACGTTATCTACGCCAAGCGGTTCTCCATGCGCACTCGCCTTTCCCTGTTTTGCAGGGCATCCATACCCTATCTGTGTCTTAACCGTAATAAAGGATGGATGTTCCTTGTCTGCCTTGGCTTCCTCAATAGCCTTGCCAATCGCCGCAAGATCTGTACCGTCTTCTACTGTAATCGTCTGAAAACCAAAAGCTTCCATTCTCTTCTGGACATTTTCCGTAAAAGCAATATCTGTACTTCCTTCAATGGATATCTGGTTCGAATCATATAAAATAATCAACTTTGAAAGGCCCAGTGTTCCTGCAAGCGAAAAAGCTTCTGAGGAAATACCTTCCATCATGCAGCCATCACCGCCTAATGCATACGTGTAATGGTCCACTACCGGAAATCCTTC
>CAMEUH010000221.1 GCA_945938055.1 uncultured Eubacteriaceae bacterium
AAAATTCCGTACGGAACAACATCAAAAAAGCATGTTCCCGCTGTCTTCTTCTAGTCATAAAATCCTCCAAACCTTTTCTCGTAAAAAAAGATGTCTTTTTGCCAAAAGACATCTTTTATTATAACAAAATTATTTCACTTTGTCGATATTTACTCCTGCAATTCTCACATTAACCGTATTCACTTCCAGACCTGTCATCGTCTCAATGGCAGATTTTACTTTTTCCTGAACCTGTGCGGATACCTTTGGAATACTAAATCCATAATCCAGGATAATTGCCAGTGTTACTTTTGCAGAGTGATCGGTAATCTCAATCCGCACTCCTTTGGAAAGATTCTTGATTCCCAACATGGTCACGATTTCATTTGTGGCTGTTCCCTGCATGGAATATACACCCTTTACCTCCAGTGCGGCAACTGCCGCGATTGCCATGACAACCTCTGCAGAAACCTTAATATCACCAATCTCCGATTTATCATTTATTAAATAATTTTCCTTATTCTTAATGTCCATTGCCATATCATGGTACCTCCCAAACTCTTTATAGTATGTATTATACCAAACTGTGGAATTATTGCAAATTATTTATTGGTGATATTACAATTTTATCTGCCTTACAGTCTGTCTTTCTCTTAACAATATCCTCAATCTGTGCCCTCTGGACATCCGAAAGCTCGGAAGTGTTGACCACAACATCAACTCCGTCATTTACTATCGTAACAATGCATTCTCCGTATCCCTTGGCTTCCAGCAAGAGTTCTGCCGCCATTTCCTTCTCCGAAATCTCCGTCATCTCAATCATTTCATGAATGGCAGCCTGTTTTGAGGTTTCATCCAGGTTTACATTATCTATAATCTGGTAAAGGGTTTCCTTATTTGCTGCACGAATTTGTTCTCTGTTTAATTTTACCTCAGAAATCATCTCAGAACCGGCAATCTGCGTAGACGTCATGACGGCAGTCCCCGGCTCCATGAGACTCATCTCGTCAATATCCACGTCATTACTGTAAATATCTGTTCGTTCTGCATTTCCATTTTCAATGGATGCATTTGCCTCCTTGGTATCACCATCAATGGAACTTATGTAATTAATATACCCCGCAACGGCAATCATGATTGCCAGTACCGTAATGATAATCTGATTACGTTTAAAAATCTTTTTCATACTGCCTCCTAATTCATCAATAAAACCTTGATTCTGTTATAATCCACTCCGGTTAAAACCTTTACGGCTTCTGCAATATCTTTTGCATTACTTCCATTTCCCTCATATACAACCAAGACACCACAGATTTTAGGGGTTATTTCCATGACTACATAGGGTTCCTCGCCTGCATACAGGTATTCTTCGGACGTATTTTGCTTTTCCTGCACTCTGGTTCCGCCACCGGAATCCTGTTCATTGGTTTTCTCCTGCTCCACACTCTGGCTGCTTACTAAAACTTTTTCTCCTGAATTTTCATACGTAATCATGACCTTTACTGCTTTTACTCCGTTTATTTTCGCAAGAATCTGTTCCATGGAAGATTCCATGTCCTCCTTTTGCAGAACATCCTCCTGACTATTTCTTACGTACTGTTTGGTTTCATTACTTTTTGCAGGCTCCATCATACAGGATAAGACCAGTAAAATTCCCGCAAGAAGAATCAGCATTAATTTTCCGATTCCCAGTTCTTTTATTTTCTTGAAATATTCTTTAACCATACAACACCTTATTTAATAATATTTATATTATCCTTTTTCACATTATAGAATTGCGAAATTTTATTTTTTATGTTTATTTCAGCAAGACTTTCCGCAGATTCACTCTTTTCCAGAACAATCTCCCTGATTTTTAAAGATTCTTCCTGATACTTTGCCGACACATGGGCACGAACCGATTGTAACTGCAGGAAATTCTCACTTTCTGTATTCATGTCAAGCTGAATCTGGATGTCATTCACTACAAGCTGTTCTTCTTCAATGATGGCAGTAATATTCTGGATTACTTCATCCCGATAGCCTGCAGCCACCTCTTCCAGATATCGTTGATCATAATCTTTAAAATACCGGTCATAATCTTTTATTTCATTCTGAACCAGAAGTTTTTTCATGACATCCGAAAAACCATCCACACCTTTCTGCATGTGAAACAACTGTTCCAGCGGAACAAATACCATGATAATCAGAACCATCCCTGCAAACAAATTGAAATATTTTTTATATTCTTCTTTCGGTGCTAATTCCAGTATCACAAAGGAAACCAGACTAAAACATATCACATTCCGTATAATTTCAAAAAATTCCTGAAACATCCTATCCTCCTGTTGCCACGCAAATCATCGCAATGATAATCATCAGCACCATACTGCTTGTACAGATAATATACTGAAGAATTCCGATTCCATCTGAAATAGCATTGATTCCGCAAACCACATTGGGTGCTGCAACCGGTTCCGTTACTGCACCTAAGAAACGAATCATCAAGTTCATGGATAATAATTTCAGAAAGGGAATGGCAATAATCAGAACTACCACAATCATTCCGGCTGCCCCAATGGTATTTTTAATCAGATTACCGGTTCCGGCAATTGTTTCTGCAACATTTTCAACCCCGTTTCCAATTCCCGGTATCATGGCAATCGTTTTTTTCAAAAACGTGTTTTTTAATGAATCCGACAATGGAACCGTAAGACTTTTCACTGTTGTCATTCCCACCACAATTCCCATTATGGTCCGGTTTACATATAGAATCATCTTTTTGATTAACGAACACATGCTGCTAAACTTTTTATCTTCCGAGGCATGGTTAATTACTGAAAAAATAACAAAATAATTCACCAGAGGCAGCAGAATCTGATTGACAGCCATTTGGACCAGGCTGATGCAAAGACCTGTCCACTGATACATCACGCTTCCGGACAAGGTACCCTTGGTAAAGGTAACAGCACAAAAGTAGGTTGGAATGAGTGCATACAGAAAATCCATGACCTTTCCAGCTGTCTGTCCGGCAATCTTTGCTCCTTCTTCAAATGCCAGAAACAAAACTGTCATGACTGCAATATAGGTTATAAAACTTCCTGTTTTTGTTACCGTGGTATCCTTTAAAATTCCTGTCATGTTTTGGAAGACGGCACCGGCTACAATCATTCCCAATGCCATGAACACAATTTTCACTGCATTCCTTATTTCCAGCAAAAAAAATTCCATCATCTCATTGACAAACGTATTTCCAAAATCAAAGTCCGATTCATATAATGATTCAGCAATCGAAGAAAAATCCAGATTCCAGGAATCTTCATCCACATACCCATCTGCTGATTCCAGATCATATTCCTCCATGGACATTGCAAGGACAGGAATTTTTCCAAAAATGCAGAAGAACAAAATAATTTCTGTCAGTATGATAATTTTCCAAATACTTCCCTTCATGTTCTTACCTCAGATAGGTATCAATCATTTCCATTAATGTAAATAAGATTGAGGAACCCAGTATCATAATCGTGATTTTACCGAAAATAACAATTTGTGCTGCTACGGATGAATAACCGGCATCTTTACAGATTCCGGATGATAATTCGCAGATATAGCTGATTCCAAGCATTTTTATCAGGATTTCCATGAAACGGTAATTGCCCTGAAGCATCGATTCCGTCTTTTCAACCATCTCCAGAAGACCGGTTAGTTTGATGATAATGGAAAAGAAAATCAAAACGGAAAGAAACAGTCCAATCAGCATACTATATTCGCTTTTCACATTTTTGAAAAAATTGGCAACGACCACACCGGCAATTCCAATTAATGCAATTTTGATGACAATCATCCCCACCCCTTTCTTATAACGAAAACAATTTTTTAATGGTCTCAAATAATTCATAAATATAGGGAACAATCCAAAAAAGAACCAGTATCAGTCCTGCAAGGCTTGTCAGAAAAGCATGCTCTTCTCTTCCACTATGTTTTAATATCTGGCTGATTACCGACACCAGAATTCCCACTGCAGCAATCCGAAAAATTAAATTTACATCCATGGCATTCTCCTGTTAAATGACAATAATAATCAGGAAGAATCCAAATAATATTCCCAGACTGCGATACCTTTTTGCAGTAATTCGATACTCGTCCATTCTACATGCAATCTG
>CAMEUH010000222.1 GCA_945938055.1 uncultured Eubacteriaceae bacterium
ATTTTGCGCGGAAGCTGGAGCAGATTGTGGCTGGAAAAGGAATTGCCGGTTATCGGGGAGCCGATAATTGTGTGGTTTGTATGGAGAATACAGAGGATTGCGATATTGAGGCAATGGAGCAGGAGCTTCATGACTATATCAATGAGTTTCCGATTGACATTAAGGTACAGCTCTGCATGGGTGTCTATGAAGTAATCCGGACGGATGTTCCGGTCAGTCTCATGTGTGACCGTGCCAACATGGCAGCGGCCAGCGTGAAAGGAAATGAATTGAAGCATGTTGCTTTTTATGATGATTCCATGAGACAGAAACTGTTAAATGACCAGGTAATTCTGAATGAAATGCAGGATGCCCTGGAACAGAAACAGTTCCAGGTATACATACAGCCAAAATGCCGTGTGGACAGTGAAGAACTGATTGGCGGCGAGGCGCTTGTCCGCTGGATTCATCCGCAAAAAGGAATAATTGCACCGGGAGAATTTATTCCTCTTTTTGAAAAGAATGGATTTATTACCAAGCTGGATTTTTATGTCTGGGAAGAAACCTGCAGAATTATCCGTAAGTGGAAAGATGAGGGAATTAAGACCGTTCCGCTTTCTGTTAATATTTCCAGACTGAATTTCTATTTGCCGGATTTTGAAAATGTATTTGAGAAACTGCTGGAGAAATATCATCTTACACCGGATGATTTGTATCTTGAAGTAACGGAAAGTGCTTATACGAATGAATCGGATGTGATTTTTAATCAGTTGTCCCAGCTGCAGGAGAAGAGGTTTACGATTCTGATGGACGATTTTGGAAGCGGATATTCGTCCCTTAACATGCTTCAGGAAGCACCGGTGGATGTTCTGAAGCTGGACATGAAGTTCCTTCTTGGCAATGATGAGAAGAAGCGTAGTGAGATTATATTGGAGTCGGTTATCAAGATGGCAAAGCAGCTTGGCTTTAAGATTATTGCAGAAGGCGTTGAGAGCCGGGAACAATGTGAGATGCTTTTACGTCTGGGCTGTCATTTTGGGCAGGGATATTATTTTTCGCGTCCGATTTCAGCTGATGAATTTGAGGATAAGTATTTAAAGAAGCAGTCAGCGGCAGGAGAAAGTAACTGATGGAACGAAAAGACGGTAAGCCAAAGGAATATACAAAATCCGCAAAAACAAGAGATAAGATTGTGAAGGCGCTGATGGAACTTTTAGACAGCAGACCGCTTGATAGTGTCACGATACAGGATATCTGTGACAAGGCAGAGATTCACCGGACTACATTTTATAAGCATTATGGCAGTATTTTTGATGTCATTGATGAAATGTCATCGGAAATTACCAAAGCACTTTCGGATGTATTGGATGTTTTGGAATACAGGGATGTCTGGTTTGATTTCCTGGCAGATTATATTGAAAAATATAAGCGTCCTTTGAGAAACCTTAACAAAACAAAATATAAAGAAATGGTGGTTTCTCCATTGGCGGTGGTTTTGTATGAATTTTATTCCCGTTTGTTTCGTCTGGAGAAGAAGGAGATTCCGGAAGGGGTCAAAAAGGAATGGCTGATACGGTATCATGTTGCCGGTGCATTGGCATTGGTGGAGCATTGGCTGGATTCCGATGCCTCCATTGAACAGTTCCGAAAAGGAATTGAAGGAATGTACCATATGATTTTTATGTAGCCGGAAAAATACAATCACACAAGAAAGTATACAATTTTACAAAATTGTATACTTTTATTTTTTTGCACGGAATTGTATCTTTTTCGAAAAAGGAAAAAGAGTTAACATAGTAAAGATTTATTTGGAAGGAGACTGACATGAATCAGGAAAAGAAAGAGTTTGAAAAGATTGCAATCATAACGGATTCCTGTGCGGACGTGCCGGAGGAATACCGGAAGGAGTTAAACATTTTTGTATTGCCGATGGTGATACACTGTGAGGCCGGAGAATTGAAGGATGGCATTGAGGTCAATGCTTATGATATTTATGAAAAACTAAAAACAGAACTTCCGAAAACCAGTACACCAACGGGGGAAGATGTGTTAAATACTTTTGAAGAAATTAAGAAGCAGGGTTATCAAAAGGCCATAGCAATGATTTTGTCCGGCGGATTGTCCGGTTCCTGTAATCAGATTCGCATTCTTGCAGAAGATGAGGAAGAATTAGAGGTAGCGGTATATGATTCCAAGGAGGCCTGTATAGGAACAGGAGCGCTTGCCATTCTTCTTGCCGAATATGTAAAAGACGGTGCGAGTTTTGAGGCTGCAAAAAATAAGGCAGAAAGCCTGATTCGTGATGCAAAGGTATTTTTCTCCATTGATACGCTGGAGTATCTGGTGAAAGGCGGAAGAATCGGTAAGGCTACCGGTTTTGTGGGAAGTCTTCTGGATTTAAAGCCGATTCTTTCTTTTGACAGGGAGGATGGAGAAATCTATGCGGCGTCCAAGGTGAGAGGACATAAGAAAGTAGAAGCAAAATTAATCAGTCTGGTAAAAGAAGAAATCGAAAAACAACCGGAAAGAAAGTATGTGCTTCTGGTTGCAGACGGCGATTTGCATGATGAGAGAGATGTTTTGGAAGAGCGATTAAAAGAAGTATGTTCAAATCATACAAGGGTAATCCGTGCAAGGGTTGGAGCAGCACTCAGCACCCATCTTGGAAGAGGATTATTAGGAGCCGGAATTGTATTCGAATAAGAACTTTTAAATTACAAAAAATAGTGGTATCATAAGCAAAGTGGTTTTAATAAATCATATTGGGGATGAAAGCTTTGATATCAATCGCAGAAAAGAAAGACGTTCCTCAGTTAAAAAAGCTCTGGAAGGAAGCGTTTGGAGAAGATGTGTCAGCAGAAATGTTTTATGACGGTATCTTTTCACAAAAGGCTTCAGGAAGAATCAAAATATTGGTGGAACGAAAAAAGGATATTGGAATTGTATCAATGCTTCATTATATTCCCTGCTGTTATGAAAGTAACAACAGAAAATATAATGGAGCTTATTTGTATGCTCTGGCAACTGCACAACAGTACCGGGGACAGAAAATCATGGGAGCACTGATTCAGTATGCCATTGATATGGCAGAATCCATGGAAATGGATTTTCTTTACCTGATTCCCGCAACGGATTCTCTGTATGAGTACTATCAAAGATTTGGGTTTTGTGAAACAGTCCATGTAATGTGCATTCCGAAAATATCCATAGACAGGGTCCGAAAGCGGCAGGCCGATTTGGCAGGACTTTGGGAACTGATAAGGAAAAAATGGAAAGACAGCAACATGACAATTTTCTTTGAGGAAGAAATTCATAAGTATACGTTGAAGGAACTGATGACGGAGAATGATTTTGCAGGATATGAGCTGATGATGGAAGAAAAAACCATTGGATTTCTTGCAGGCAGGAAAAATGATGTGTTACTGTATGGGACAGACATGGATAGTTTTATGATCCATGAAGATACTAGATTAAAAAAGAACGGAAGCATCCTGAAATTGAAGGATGGAATACAAATCGGTCTGGTTTCGGGATGGATTCCGTATTAAAAGAGGTATATCATGTCAGAATTTAAGAAAATTGCACTGGAAGACGGAGTGTTATTAAGAAAATACTTAGTGAATGATAATAATTTGAGCTGTGAATTCAGCTTTGGTAATAATGTTTTATGGAATCCGGGAGAGAGGCTTGAATATCAGATTGTGGAAGAGGTACTTGTTTACCGGATGATTTTTGAGGAAGAAATCGTTTACTGTACTCCGGATTTTAGGGGAAAGGTTTGCCGGATTGTTCATTTTATCGAGGCAGATGCCACAAGCATCGGAAAAAAATATAGTATTTCCTGTCTGAATGAGAAGATGATGGGAGAACTAAAAGATGCGTTTCCGGAACAATATGTATTTACCACGAACCGGAATCAGAGTGATTATATCTATCTGGTAGACAAGCTGGCAGAATTAAAAGGTGGAAAATATCATAAAAAGAAGAATCATGTTAATAAATTCAGAAAAAATTACGAATTTTCCTATGAGGAAATCGGGGAAGACAATATTGAAGAATGCCGTGCAATGAAGAATCTGTGGATGTCCAAAAGAGAAACCATAGATGAGTCGCTGCAGGTTGAAACAAAGGCAATTGAT
>CAMEUH010000223.1 GCA_945938055.1 uncultured Eubacteriaceae bacterium
CGGAATAATTTTCTTAATCGTTCCGGGACGTTTACTCAGAATAATGACCCGGTCTCCCATGGAAATTGCCTCGGAAATATCGTGAGTAACCAGAATGGCGGTTTTTCCTTCGGATTTTATGATTTTTCCAATGTCGTCACTTACTTCAAGGCGTGTCTGATAATCCAAAGCAGAAAAAGGCTCGTCAAGGAGTAAAATCTCCGGTCTTAATGCCAGGGTACGGATCAGGGCAGCACGCTGACGCATTCCGCCGGATAACTGGCTTGGACGGGAGTTCTTAAATTGCGCCAGACCATAATCCTCAATCATTTTGTCTACAAAAGCAATGGATTCCTTTGTTAGTTTTTTCTGGATTTCCAGACCGAGAAGAATATTGCTGTATACCGTACGCCACTCAAAAAGATTATCGCGCTGCAGCATGTAACCCATGGCGGCATTTTCTTTTACGAAAAGACTTCCGGATTCTGGCGGTAATAATCCGGTAATCAGGGAAAGAAGAGTACTTTTGCCACAGCCGGAAGGACCGACAATGGATATAAATTCTCCCGGCATGATGGTAAAGGATATGTCTTCTAAGGCTTTTACTTCGCCTTTTAGTGTGTGATAGGAATAACTGAGATTACGAAATTCCAGAATTGGTTCCATGTCATGCCTCCTTTTCATCAAACAAATTCATACTATATTTTATGGAAAACTTTGCTTGATGTGTTTGTACGATTGCGGTATACTATGGGAAGATAGGAGAGGTGTTAGAAGAATGTTTAAACTGGAGGAACTGTTAGCAAATATATATGGAAAACATGTGTTCATTCAGACACATAATTTTCCGGATCCGGATGCGATTTCCAGCGCTTATGGCATGAAGAAGCTGCTAGAGGCCAATGGAATCAAGTCCACGATTTGTTATAAGGGTAAAATTGACCGTTATGCCATGCTTCGGTTTATTGAGTATCTGGATACGGTCGTGATTAACATGGATGATTTGTCTTACATGAAGGGCTCGGACGAGATTATTCTGGTAGACGGACAGAAGGGGAATACCAATCTGGTTGACCTGATTGGAAATGAGGTAATCTGTATCGACCATCATCCGACGTTTGAACAGGTGGACTACCGTTATGCTGATATCCGGCCGGAAATTGGTGCCTGTGCCTCCATCGTGGCAAGCTATTTCTTTGAAACCAATACTCCGATTGATGAAAAGACAGCAACTGCGCTGATTTATGGAATTAAAGTAGATACGGCCAATCTTTCCCGTGGTGTTTCCAAGATGGATCTGGACATGTTCTATCGTCTGTACTGGATGGGAAATCATGAGGTCTTAAATAAATTAGAACGTAGTGAAATTCAGTTTGATGATTTAAAAGCCTATGCGAATGCAATCCGGAGTATCAAGATATTTGATAACATCAGCATTGCACATACCGGGGAAAACTGTCCGGAACCGTTAATTGCAAGTATTTCGGATTTTATGCTGGCACTTTCTGAAATCGACTGCTCCATTGTGTATTCCATCAGGAAGGATGGAATCAAACTTTCCATTCGAAGCTGCGATGCATCCATTGATTCCGGAAATCTGGCGAATATTGCTTTAAGGGGAATTGGAAGTGGAGGCGGACATGCAACCATGGCGGGAGGCTTTGTTCCTTATCCGGAAGAAATGAAAAGTCTGGAGTTATTTGTTCAGCAGATTGAAGAGCGATTTATGGATGAACTTGCAAAAGTACAAAAATAGCTTAATTTTTTTAGGAAAAATATTGCATTTCTTAATTGTTTGTGTTAGTATCTTTTGAGGAAAGACATTTGTACGTCAGTAAAAGACAAAGAGAAGAGAATGTCTTTGAAACACAGGAAATACAATGAAGGAGATTTATGATGGAAAAGAAGTTAAAAGTTGGTATCCTTGGTGGTACCGGAATGGTAGGACAGAGATTTATTACATTACTGGAAAACCATCCATGGTTTGAGGTTGTTGCAATTGCAGCAAGTGGACGTTCAGCAGGAAAGACATACGAAGAGGCTGTAGAAGGAAGATGGAAGATGGCCGTTCCGATGCCGGAGTCTGTAAAGAAGCTTGTTGTCATGGATATTAATGAAGTGGAGAAGGTTTCTTCTCTGGTTGATTTCGTATTTTGTGCAGTCAATATGCCAAAGGATGAAATCAAGGCCATTGAGGATTTATATGCAAAGGCTGAAACACCGGTTGTTTCGAATAACAGTGCACATCGCTGGACACCGGATGTTCCGATGGTTGTACCGGAAATCAATCCGGAGCATCTGGAAGTGATTGAGGCTCAGAAGAAGAGACTCGGAACAAAGAGAGGCTTTGTGGTAGTAAAGCCAAATTGTTCCATTCAAAGTTATACACCGGCACTGACAGCATTGAAGGAATTCGGACCAAAGCTTGTGGTGGCAACAACTTATCAGGCAATTTCCGGTGCCGGAAAGACCTTTAAGGAATGGCCGGAAATGGTGGAAAATATTATCCCATATATCGGTGGAGAAGAGGAAAAATCTGAAAAGGAACCACTTCGTCTCTGGGGTAAGGTAGAGAACGGACAGATTGTTCCGGCAACTGAGCCAAAGATTACCTGTCAGTGTATCCGTGTTCCGGTACTTGATGGACATACGGCAGCAGTATTTGTGAATTTTGAAAAGAAGCCGACCAAGGAGCAGATTCTTGAGGCATGGAAGAATTTTAAGGGAATTCCGCAGGAATTAAATCTTCCAAGCGCACCAAAGCAGTTTATCCAGTATTGTGAAGAGGATAACCGTCCGCAGGTGAAGCTGGATGTGAATTATGAGAACGGAATGGGAATTTCCATGGGGCGTCTCCGTGAAGACAGCGTATTTGATTATAAGTTTGTTGGACTTTCCCATAACACACTTCGTGGTGCCGCAGGTGGAGCTGTCCTGATTGCAGAATTGCTGGTGGCACAGAACTATATTACGGCAAAATAATTTTATGGAGGAATCGATATGGGATTCATCATTAATTTATTAATTAGTCTGATTGTGGGAGGTATCTCCGGATGCATTGCCAGTTCCATCATGAAGAGCGGAGGAAGTTTAATCCGTAACATCATTTTAGGTATTGTCGGTGGTGTGGTAGGCGGTTTCCTTTTTGGTCTGCTACAATTGGGAGTGAACGGTATTATTGGAAGTATCGTGGTATCCGTTGTGGGTGCCTGCATTGTTATCTGGGCTGCCAAAAAGTTCTTTTAACAAGCTTGTATTGGAAAGATAAGATATCCATCCATGAGGAAGGGGCGAAATGCTTTTCTCATGGATGGATTTTTCTTAGGGAATATGGTATGATACAGGTATCGTTTTGATTGTAAAAAAAGAATCATTTGTTAAGGGGTTTGACATGAAAAAAATGAAATTCCAGGAATTTATGAAACAGAAATGTAATCAGAATCTTTTTTACCTGCTTCCAACCATCCTCTGGATTGTGGCGCTTACCCTGCTGAATTTCTTTTGTTCTTCTCATGTGCTGAATTCTGATATGTCGGCAGAACTGGTATTGGCAAAGGAACTGTCGAGGGAAAGTAAGCTTTTTACGACCCAGTGGTTTTATTCCACGGAAATCCGAATCTTCTATACGCAGATTGTTTCTCTTTTTTTCTTTAAAATATTCCGTTCGTGGGGACTTGTGCGGACTGCAACGAACCTGGTATTTTTTATTGGACTGCTGGCATCGTATCTTTTTGCCATGAAACCATTAAAAATATCTTCCAAAAGTGTTTATTTATCTTCTTTATTTTTATTTATTCCGTTTTCAACAGAATATATTAATATCGTCCATATTGGGAATTCCTATATTCCTCATTTTATTGTGGTTTTCCTGTGTATCGGGCTGCTTTTAAGGATTTTGGAACAGAAAAGAAAAAGAGAACTGGTATTTTTTATACTGCTAAGTTTTTATGCAGGACTTTGCGGTATTCGTTTTATTACCATCTACGCCATGCCAATTCTTCTGGGTGCTATTTTAAAGGTAGTCATTGCCCAGCCGGAATCGGGAAAATCCATATTTCAGTGGGAAACCTTAAAAAAGCCGGAGATGGCAGTACCATTTTGTGGATTTGCTGCCTGTGTTTTGGGATTTCTGGTAAATG
>CAMEUH010000224.1 GCA_945938055.1 uncultured Eubacteriaceae bacterium
CTTTCCCTACACGACGCTCTTCCGATCTCAATCTTGACTTTCCAACATTTTCATAGTATCTTTATTTATGTGAATAAAGACGGTTCATACAATAAAAGCAAAAGCCGGAGTCGTAGGATTCCGGTTTTTTCAATGAGATATCAGGTTATGGGAAAAGGAGTCAAAACAATATGTGGACAACTGTAAATGAAGTATTAACAGCCGTGAATGACTTTGTCTGGGGAGTTCCCCTCATGGTGCTTATCATGGCAGGAGGTCTCTATCTGACTGTGCGACTTGGACTTCTTCAGGTGAGAAGGCTTCCGCTTGCACTAAAATGGATGGTGAAAAATGAAAACGAAGGACAGGGTGAGGTCTCTTCTTTTGCGGCATTGTGTACGGCGCTTTCCGCAACGATTGGAACCGGTAACATTGTCGGCGTGGCAACTGCCGTTTGTGCCGGTGGACCGGGTGCATTATTCTGGATGATTGTGGCAGCCTTCCTGGGAATGGCGACTAAATATGCAGAAGGTCTTCTGGCAGTCAAATACCGGGTGGTGGATGAGAACAATCACGCTCTGGGAGGACCGTTTTATTACATAGAGCTGGGAATGGGAAGAAAGTGGAAATGGCTTGCAAAGGTATTTGCTTTCTTTGGTGTCTGTGTTGGTTTATTTGGTATCGGAACCTTCACACAGGTAAATGGGATTGCATCGGCAGTTAAGGGATTTTTTGACCCTCAGGCAGCACATGCCGTAACCATTCCGAAAGTTGGAACTTATTCATGGGCGGTTATCATTGCATCCCTGGTGCTTGCAATTGTGGTGGCATTAGTACTGATTGGTGGAATTAAAAGAATTGCAAGTGTATCACAGGTTGTTGTGCCTTTTATGGCAGTCATTTATGCAGTATTCAGCGTTGCATTGATTTTATGTAATATCACAGAGGTTCCGGCAGCTATTGTTACCATTGTCAAAGCAGCATTTCATCCGCAGGCGATTGCAGGCGGTGTGGCAGGAAGCATGCTGGTTGCCATGCAGAATGGTGTGGCAAGGGGAATTTTTTCCAATGAAGCAGGCCTTGGTTCCGCACCGATTGCGGCAGCAGCGGCACAGACAAAGGAGCCGGTTCGTCAGGGACTGGTTTCCATGACAGGTACGTTTATTGATACCATTGTAATTTGTACCATGACAGGATTATCCATCGTGATAACCGGAGCATGGAAGGTTCCGGGACTGGAAGGGGTACAGGTTACCAGTTATGCATTCCAGAACGGTCTTCCGCTTCCGGCAAGGCTTTCGGCATTTGTACTGATGATATGTCTGGTATTCTTTGTGTTTACTGCCATTCTGGGATGGGACTATTATTCGGCAAGATGTCTTGAGTATCTGTCCCATAAGAATGAGAAAGCGGTCAAAATATTCCGCTGGATTTATATTGCAGCAGTATTTATCGGGCCTTACATGACGGTATCAGCAGTATGGACGATTGCGGATATCTTTAATGGTCTGATGGCGCTTCCGAACATGATTGCATTATTTGCGCTGGGTGGAGTGGTTGCCAAGGAAACGAAAGCGTTTTTTGCAGCGGAAAAGCATAAGGAAAGATAGCATATTTGATAAAAGAGGAGTTGACAACGTGGGAATAAAAGTGATAAGACAGAAGGCGTGTGTATATGCATATGGCATCCGGCAGGAAAAAGCGATTTTAATTGAGAATCTGTGCAAAAGCCAGAATCTTTCCTATCAGGTCATCCGCGAGGAGGACCGACAGGAAACGATAGGCTTCATTGCAGGGTATACCGGTTTTGAAAAGAAGAAAGAGGTGCAAAAAAGCGAATCTGCTCAAAAATCACCAGAGGTTTTGCTCTTTTCTGCGCTTTCGGAAGAACAGCTGGATCATTTTCTGGAAGGCTACAGGAATATGGGGATTGAACCGGTAGGCCTAAAGGCAGTTGTAACAAAACATAATGAACAATGGACGCTGGATGAGTTAATTCAGGAGTTGATTCGTGAGCGGGCAGCCATGCTTCTTGGTCAGATGAAAAAGGACCGATAAAGGAAACATCATCCGTAAAGCACGAAGGAAAGGAAGCCAAAAAAGAAATGACAGAGTCCCGGAATGAGCGTTTAAAAAAGCAGTTTGAATTCATACAGGAAGTGGATAAGGAAAAATTTATCGGGCGACAGACCTATTTATCAGACGGCATGCGTAAGGAAAATGATGCGGAGCATGCATGGCATCTGGCACTCATGACCATTCTGCTTTCAGAGTATTCCAATGAGCCGATTGACGTATTAAAGACTGTTACCATGGTGCTGATTCATGATATTGTGGAGATTGATGCGGGCGATACCTATGCTTATGATGAAAAAGGGCTGGAAACCCAGAAGGAGCGGGAAGCGAAAGCAGCAGAGAGAATTTTTGGTCTACTTCCAAAGGACCAGAAAGATAAGCTGAAAGGGCTTTTTGAGGAATTTGAAGAAGGAAAAAGTGCGGAGGCACGTTTTGCCCATACAATGGATAACGTCCAGCCGACCATGTTAAACCATGCCACGGATGGAAAGGCGTGGACGGAGCATATGGTGAGGCTGAGCCAGATTTTGGGGCGTAATGCCTGCACAAAAGATGGTTCCGAAGCATTATGGAATTATTCATATGAGAATTTTATCCTGCCGAATGTACGAAAGGGCAGAATCGTGGATGACAAGGAGTAAGAGAAAATGTTTGGAGTTACAGTAAATGCAGTCGCCATTCTTGTGGGAACGGCAATTGGCCTGATTTTTCGGAAACTAATCAACAAAGAGGTTCAGAAGGTTATCATGCAGGCAATGGGAGTAGCGGTACTTTCCATTGGAATCATGGACATGCTGAGTGTTGCAGGAAATATTAAGATGATTCTGGTATTGATTTTAAGCCTGACGGTGGGTGGTGCCATTGGTGCCCTGTTAAAAATCCAGTACCGGATAGAGTTATTTGGGGAATTTTTGAAAAGAAAGCTTTCAAAGGATGAAAACAGTACCATTGGAAAGGCATTTACTTCCTCCGTTCTGATTTTCTGCATTGGTGCAATGGTGGTTTATGGAAGTATTAATGCAGGACTTGGGGATGATTCCACACTTTATATCAAAAGTATTCTGGACGGTGTGATTGCCGTGATTACGGCAGCAACCATGGGAATCGGAGTAGCACTTTCTGCGGTGGCAGTCTTTGTGATACAGGGAGCATTTGCCTTATGTGCGGGATTTTTAAATCCTATTCTTGTGGCATGTCCGGATGTAAAAGTAATGCTTACCGGAATCGGCGGTGCGCTTGTGATGTGTATTGGAATCAATCTGCTGGAGATTAAGGAAATGCGGACAGGAGACTTGATTCCGGCGATTTTTGGCAGCCTTTTGATGATGATTTTATAGATTACCAGGGAAAGTCAGGACAAATACAATGGAACAGAAAATAAAAGCAGTTGTGGAGGTCCTTCTGGCAGGATTTTGCTGGGGACTGATTGGTATTTTTACAAGGCCGCTTTCTGCTGCCGGAATGAATCCCCTGCAGATTACGGCAGTCCGATGTATTGTAGCAGGAGGGGCTTTATTCGTCTATTTACTGCTAAAGGATAGGAAGGCACTTCAGATTTCTCTAAAGGATTTATGGATGTTTGTGGGAACGGGCATTATCAGCATTGTCTTCTTTAATGTCTGCTATTTTTTAACTATTGAAATGGCAACCTTATCCTTTGCGGCGATTCTTCTGTATACGTCTCCGTATTTTGTTATCCTGCTTTCAGCGGTTCTTTTTAAGGAACGAATTACGAAGAAAAAGGTAACGGCACTTTTCATGGCATTTGCAGGCTGTATTCTGGTTACCGGTTTTGGACAGGGCAAAATCAACTGGCTCAGTGTACTGACGGGACTTGGTTCCGGTCTTTGTTACGGACTTTATAGTATTTTTGGAAATATTGCTCTGAAAAAATATGGTTCCATGACGGTAACATTCTATACCTTTTTCGTGGCAGCCGTTGGAATTACACCTTTTGCAAAACTGCATGAACTCCCACAGATGATTGCAGAGGGCAAAGGAGTTCTGTTTCTCATTCTGGCAC
>CAMEUH010000225.1 GCA_945938055.1 uncultured Eubacteriaceae bacterium
CACATTGCATTCAGCTTGTTTATTTCATGTTTGGTATCCATGCACTGCCAGAAACCGTCATGGCGGTATGCTGCCAGCTGGTGTTCCTTTACCAGCCTTTCTAACGGCTCCTTTTCAAACACCGTCTCATCCCCCTCAATATAATCAAAAATCTCCGGTTCTAATACCATATATCCTACATTAATTCGATTTCCATCCTGCTGCTTTTTTTCACGGAAAGAAGTAATCTCCCCATCCGGTTTAATATCCAGAACGCCAAAACGCTGTTCCAGAGATACTGCGGTTAAGGTAGCAATCTTTCCATGTTTTTTGTGAAATGCCAGCAAATCATTCATGTCAAGGTCAGTTACCCCGTCACCATAGGTCATCATGAACGTTTCATCTCCTATATACTTACGGATTCGCTTAATTCTTCCACCCGTCATGGTATCCCGTCCGGTATCAACCAGTGTAACCTTCCACGGTTCTGAAACATTATTATGAACCGTCATTTTGTTATTTTCCGAAAAATCAAAGGTCACATCACTGTTATGCAGATAATAGTCCGCAAACCATTCCTTAATCACATGCTGCTTATATCCGCAGCAGATTACAAATTCATAAAATCCGTAATGGGAATACTCCTTCATGATATGCCACAAAATCGGCTTTTCCCCAATCTCAATCATTGGCTTTGGCTTAAGATAGCTTTCCTCGCTGATTCTTGTACCATATCCTCCCGCTAAAATTACAACCTTCATCTTCTTCACTCCTGCTCATTTCATGGGAATCAATATAACTCATATGCTTCAATAATAAAATTATATTTTAATTCATATCCCGTATAATCCGTAAGTTCAACCATCGTATTTAACATGTTTTGTTTATCTTCCCAACTATAACCGGGATCTCCCGGAAAGATAATCAGTACCGGATTATCTTCCGGTCTTGTACTCAAAATTTCCGAAATCTGGTCAACCTGTCTGTCCATCAGATATCGGCAGGAATTCAGATTCATGAGGACATCAATACACTCATACACATTATTCCAGCCATTGTCATGATAAATAACGATTCCATCATCTCCTGTTATGTCCTCCATCTGGCCCTCATAATTCTGATAATCACGATAAAGCCATTCCACATCATTTACACGAATGCTTCCATAGCAGAATAGCACACAGCACGCAGCAATACAAGCAACCTTATATTTTCCTGCATCGCCAAATACAATGCCATCCAAAACCTTAATTACCACAAGTGCCATAATCGGATATGCCGGATAAATATACCGCATGTTTACAAGTTCTGAGCCTTGGATTGCCACATACGCATATACTATGTCGGCAAGAATGAGTATCACAAAAAGTAAGGTTCTCTCATCCAGTACAAACTGTCCTGTATATTCTGCTTTCTGTACCCGTTCGATTTTCCAGTCACACACCAGTCTATTATTGCACCGGCGAAATCCTGCCTTAAACCGGAAGAAAAAGTGTCTGCAGATTCTCCATATAAGAACCAAAAGAATAATCCACAAAACAAGCTTCATTTTTCCGGCCAGAAGCGACTTATTCACAAATTCCAGATATTTTACCAGTTTTTCTGTGGAAAAACTTCCCAGGCTGCTGGTTGCATATGCACCTCGATAACCAAAAATATGTCCAAGTGTTGCCGGAAATACAAGTAGTGCCATGAACAGGCCTCCTACCAGGCCAAATCCATAGGCAAACATTCTTCTAAGCTGCTTCTGGAAAAGAAAATAAAGGCATACCAGCCCGCCAAAAGCCGCAACAAAAAAGTAGAAGTAATAATGAGTCAGCCCGCCCAGTGCCACAATGCACGCCAGGGCAATGAAATATGGAACCGTCATTTTCCTCTTGTGCTTTAACACATAGACATGAAACGCAATAAATAACATGATTTCCAACGTCTGAAGCAGATACATTCTGACCAGCATGACATTGCTGATACCACAGGAGGCCAGTCCCCACAATGCTGCCGCCAAAAGCCCCTTTTCTTTTGACTGAAAAAGATAGCTGGCAACATAGAAAAACAACAAATCCATAATGACCAGTAAAATCAGATTTAACACAATTCCCGGCACCGGACCATAGACATAATCCTTAAAAAAGTAGCATACGAGATGCAAAAGGCAATAATAAAGCGGCGGATGCACGTCATTTTTCTGATTCTCAAACGCTGCACGGAAGGAAAATCCCACGTCACTATTATATTTCAGGTAATTCGCATAAAAATCACCGGATACCCAATGGTCAATGGGAATCTGATTTTCCTTTGGGTCAATAAATGAAAACTCCTCACAATTTGCGAGACCATAGCTGAACACTTCATCACAGAAAAGATATTTTCTAAGGCTTCCATAGTATATGCATACTGCAAGCTGAAGCACGACTAATACAACACAAATCACGGGAAATATCCATTTTTCCCCTGCATTTCTATTTTCTGACCTCATGTTTTCCACCTTTTCTTCCAATCCTTTCGTATCTGTATGGTGCGATGTATTTTCATCGTTCAAATGGTCCTGCAATATATTTCCAGAAAAAACTATCCGTACTTCCGGCAAAATTTCCGGAATTATAAATATCATACTCGGAATCATAATCACGCTCATAGTAATTTCTTGATTCCACATAGGTTCTTCTAATTTCATGAAGTGGTGTTATGCTTCCCAGTAATAAAAGAATAATCAACAGGACTACACGTAATTTTTCTTTTTTCTCGTTAAGAACCTGAACACACCACAAATATATCAGTAACAGTCCGGGAATGGATGCACGCATGCAGAAATCGCACGAATTACCAATCACAATCAATGGCATCACATATAACCAGACTGTAGTTATCCAAAATAATGTTTTACTTTTAATCATCGGATACAGGCATACCAGAAATACACCTGCCTCCAGAAAAAAGAAGAGGGTAAGATTGACCCAGTTAAATAAAACAGGCTGTCCATTATCCAGTGCTATGGATACCATCTTCCAGCCCGCCAAAAGCACTACCAGTATCCATGCAAGATTTTTAAGAAATCTTCCCTTTCCATGCATTATAAGAAATGCTGTCAGCCAGAATACTCCCATACAGAACAAAATTCCTAAAAGAAGCAGCAAAACAAAATGGTTCATTTCCTTAAGGTGCCAGATAACCGCATTGATGCTGTTTCCCAACGCCTCATTTCCCCACAAATAAAGTGCCGTAATCACTCCAACAGTACCTCCTGCCAGAAGATTCTGCCAGCTGCACCAGTTTCGAATACAATCCATCAGAATATGACGAACTTTATGATAATCACTTCTCCATGAAGCCCGTGTTATCATGTAATAAATCACATACGGAAGAAGACCCACAAACGGAAATGCGGAAGTCAGTAAAATCAAAGACCATGTAAAAATCATATTTTTCGGTCTTTCTCCCAGAAAAATAAGTGCACAGGCAAGCCATACCGGAACTGCCTGGTTAAATACCCAGAATAACTGTGTTGTAATCGACGAAAACTGATAGTGTATCGACCATGCTTCCAAATGGTCAGATTCAAAAATCTTCATCGTTCCGGAATTTCCCAAAAGCGCCCCTACATAATCCAGACCACTAAAGAACATAAAAACTACCAGCGGCCAAATGACAATCTTTTTACACCAACAGCAAATTAAGGCATATAACAACAAAATTCCTGTTACTGTCCAGATAAACTGCATGGCATAGCCCGCTTCCACTCCAAAAAGCTTTCCCACAAGAGCAGACGGAAACCAGTATCCGATATAATAGATAAGTCCCCTGCTTTGCAGGGAACCTCCTGTTTCAATCGTTTGCGCCACCGGCCACTTTGTGTTAACCAGCATTTCAAACAGTGTATTTCTTGTCTTATGGTCAAAGTTCTGCCATAAGTACCCGCCAATTCCCGAAAATGCGGTCCAAATCACAACCATAACCATAATTGCTGCCATGGTAAGCAGTTCATTCCGTGAAAAATTAAATTTTTCCTTTACCGGTCCATATTTCCTGACCGACAAAATAATACCAAGGGTAATCATGACGG
>CAMEUH010000226.1 GCA_945938055.1 uncultured Eubacteriaceae bacterium
GCCTTATCATCTGCTCCCAGAAGTGTCTTTCCATCCGTTACAACAAGGTCTTCTCCCTTGTATTGTAACAGATTCGGAAAACGCACCGTATCCATCACAATCTTTTCTTTTTCATTCAGCACGATATCCCTGCCATCATAATGACTGATTACCCGTGCCTTAACATTTTCTCCGCAGAATGCAGGCGCCGTATCCATATGTGCAATCAGTCCGATTGCTGGCCATTCTTCACAGCCTTCCCGTGCCTCGCACCATCCGTATACATACCCATGTTCATCCATGTGGCATCCTGTCAGCCCAATCTGTTTCATTTCTTCCACAAGAATGGCTGCCAGTTCTTTTTGTTTCTCTGTACTCGGACAGTCATTACAATTTTCATCGGACTGCGTATCGATAGTTATATAATGAAAAAAGCGTTCTAAAACAGTCATAATTTTTCCTCCGGATTTTAGCTTACAGGATATATTATAGCATATAATACACGATTCGCATACTTGAGGAAACAAAAAAGAAACCTTGATAGAAACCAAGATTTCCTTTACCTTAAAATAGTGCGGAAGATGGAACCTGAAGTTCTCAATGAATTTAGCGTCCTTGAAAAGAAAGGAATTCTCGCACCTCGTTTGATATTGGTAACAAATCTCTTCTTCCTTTTTTCAATAAACCGTAAGTTATTGAATCCTTTGCGCAGAGTCAGAATCCATCCCCTGTGCCATGCATTTATGACCGTGGCATAGCTATATTAAAAAGTCAATTCTGCTATGCCAAAAATTTTGCTTCAACAATGATAACTGGCATAGCTATGTCAAGAATTCAATTTCTCTATGCCAAAATTGACATTTTCTAAAATACCGCACTGCGATTTTTACTTGAAATTAGCATAGAAAACAAGAAAACTTCATATTTCTATGCCATGAACCAGTTTTCGAAGCAAAAAACTGGCATAGAAAAATCCAAAACTAAAATTCCCTATGCCTGCGAGTCAAAACTTGCAAATACGATTTGTATGTGTATTTTAACACCAAATGCTTGTTATGTATATCTCAGTACAATCTAAAATATAAAACGGAGGACATCTATGAGTAAATATTTGTAACCAACAAAGAATATCTATACAAGACTTGATAGATTGGAACAATCACTTGCAATATAGCAAAACTACTTTGGGAACAAAATGTCTAAAAACAAAAAGAATGGGAAGCCTTTAAAATAGGACTTCCCAACTCTTAAGCAATTGTGGAAAATAGATTGCACGAGATCCGGTGGACCTCGGCTTTGCGCCGACCGGAGCGAAGCGGAGACCTTGAACCTTGGGTTCAAGGGACGCTTCGGTACGAAAAAAAAAAAAAAAAGCCTCAGGTTCCCACCTGAGACTTTTCTTTTTCAATGCGGAAGATGGGACTTGAACCCACACGATGTAAACCACCACTAGAACCTGAATCTAGCTCGTCTGCCAATTCCGACACTTCCGCAGAACAAAATCTATTTTACATACTTTCCCACAGAATGTCAATGACAAATATGAAATTTTTTTAATTTCTTTCCTGCTGTTTTTCCAAAAAAGCAAGAAATTCATTTTCCGGCAGCGGCTTCGAAAAATAATATCCCTGGATGTAACTGATTCCAAGTTTTTCCATGGTTTCATACTGATGCTCTGTTTCAATGCCCTCTGAAACAATCTGCAGCTTCATTCCATGAATCATGTGCATTGCTGCATCCATGACATAACGTGCCTTACCATTTTCAAAATAAGCGTTTGTCATATCCCTGTCAAACTTTACGATAGAAACCGGCATATCAACAATATAATTCAGATTGGACTGCCCGGTTCCAAAATCATCCAGGGAAAACTTTACTCCATAATTCATCAGGCATTTCATGTTATCCAGAAGAATCTTCTTGGCATTTAGAGAAGCCGACTCGGTAATTTCCAGATTAATCATGTCCGGATTAAGGTTATGCTTTCTCATAATCCGTATGTAGTTTTCTGCAAGCTGCTCGTCGGCACACTGCACTACTGATAAATTAACCTCTATATATCGAATTCCATACTGTTCGATTTGATTTTCCTTTATAAACCGGCACACCTTTTCAAACACAATTTCACCAAGTCTTAAAATCATGCCGCTTTTTTCCGCGATATCAATAAACATTCCTGGAGGAATAATGTTTCCCTTATCATCACGAATACGTACCAGTGCCTCTGCTGATGTAAAATGTTGTTCCTTTGTGGAATAAATCGGCTGGTAAAAAACCTCTACCTTATCATTTTCCATTGCATTAAGAATCTGTCTCCGGATAGTTTTCTCCTGATACATTTTAATAATCATACCATCATTAACCGTTATCAGAACATTTTCGGAATATTCATGATTCTGTTCTCTGACATAGCGAAGAAGATAAAACAAATCCTCCCCTTTATTCAATTGTCTTGCATTTGGAATAAACAGCATTCTTGGCCGCAAATGAACATTCTTCATATTCTTCCATTCGTTTTCAAAATAACCCTGAATCCTGCCTGCCCATTCCTCTGCTCTGCCTCTGTCATCCAGAATCAGTATGATTTCTTCCTCGGAACTCTTAAAAACCTTTCCGTCTGGAATCTGTAATAAAAAGCGGGATAACTTCAGAACACTCTTATCCTCCACATCCGAATCCATTCCTTGTTCCATGGACTGTTCCAGCAGGATGGAAAGGACAGAGAAAGAATTTTCTCCCGCATAAAGCTGACGTAAATATAATCCCAGTGCATTCTGATTAAATAATCCTGTCTTCCTCTCCAGATTTGTTTCCGGATTTTCCAGTTTCAGATAGAGAACCACAATTCCAACACTTCCTGCATATCCCACAAGCAGAAGATTATTATTTAAAAACTGAATCACTGCAGCCCCAATCCACAGAGTCATCCAAATCTGAACTGCTTCACGTCGGCTTGGATTAATCTGGTCTTTGCGTAAAAACATGATAATTAAAATAGAAGCAAGAAATGCCAGTGTAAACACATATGTAGTGATAATGCTTGGTCCATAGGTATAAAGCAGATTCTCTGCAGGTTCATAACGATAGTAGATGGGAAGAGCATAGATTATTACAAAACCGATTATGGCAATTGCCGTGTAAACCTGCAATACTATCCGATATCGTTTCGAAGTTAAAAAAATATCCTCACAGACATACCGGAAACCACAGACTGCCACACCAAGTATTGACGCCGGATATGACTTGCAGATTACCTCCGTTAGGAAACGTGGCAGATATTTCATATGGGTAATCACCACAATGGACAGCACATCCAATGACAGACACAGGAGTGATACGCATAACGTCAGCATAAACGCCTTTTCTGTATTCAAATGTACCTTCCGCTGGCGGATATAGAAATACAAAAGAACCAGGAGTAACACAATTCCACAGCATTGAGCCTGAATGTTCATATCCGCACCTCCATTCCATCCTTAGTCATATCCTTATTATATAATAAAGACAAAAATTTCACAAGGAAAAGTCCGACAAAGAATATTCATATTTTTTAATTATTTTTTAAAATTTGTGTTGACTTTTGGATTTATAAATGATATGATTCTATTTGTTGAGCAGTCGTGGCGGAATTGGCATACGCGCTAGACTAAGGATCTAGTCCATATTGCTTGGGTGCGGGTTCAAGTCCCGCCGACTGCACTTTGAAAGAGAAATGTCCAAAAGTCGGCATTTCTCTTTTTTGTTTTCTCACTCTCCCACAATTAAGGTTTCATTCCTATAATATTCGTATGCCCCTTGCGCAATCCCCCGCTACAAGTTATAATGAAAATGCATTATTGCGGATTCGAAGTCCGCAATTCCAGAAAATGTAATATTGAGAAATACGAAGGTAATGATTATGGAGAGAAAAGTAGGAACAATTTCAAGAGGAATCCGATGTCCAATCATTCGTGAAGGCGATGATTTGGTTGACATCACTGTAACCAGTGTTCTGGAAGCTGCCGAAAGCGAAGGCTTCACCTTC
>CAMEUH010000227.1 GCA_945938055.1 uncultured Eubacteriaceae bacterium
CGAATCCAGATTACCCGTCGGCTCATCCGCAAATACAATATCGGGGTCAAGAACCAGTGCCCTTGCCATTCCGACTCTCTGTTGTTGTCCGCCGGACATCTGTGTAGGCTTATGTTTTTTATGCTTGGATAAGCCTACCAGTTCAATCATTTTCTCTGCCTTTTTCATGCGTTCCTTCTTACGTACGCCACGAAAAGTAAGTGGTAATGCCACATTTTCTATGGCATTCATCGTTCCCATGAGATTAAATGACTGAAAAATAAATCCCACATGTTCTCTCCTGAACTTTACCAGCTGATTCTCATTAAGCTTTTCAATGTGTGTCTTTCTGATTACTATCTGCCCCTTCGTCGGCTTTTCAAGACCAGCCATCATATTCAGGAGTGTTGACTTGCCCGAACCCGAAGTACCGACAATCGCACAAAACTCACCTTCGTAAATCGTAAAGCTCACGCCATTTAAGGCACGCACCTTATTGGTTCCGACCTTGTAAATCTTGTACAAATCAGTAACCTCAATCACAGGCTTTTTCTGATCGTCTCCCATATTTATTTCTCCTTCCTCAATCCCTTTCATTCTATCATAAGTACCATATATTGTGAATAGCAAAATATAAAAAATCTATATTTTGTTATTCTCTTTTTTCCTTTAACTGCACATGCCGCCAAGGCACCCACCCAGCACACAACATGCAGCTGACAGCATCAGATTATTTTCACCGGACATGCCGCCCCGAATCATGACAGATACCAGCAGAAGCACCAGAAGATAGGCAATGCCGGCTCCCGCTCCCCACAAAAGCCTTCTGCTCCTTTGTGCCTTTCCGGTCACCAGTCCGCCCAGAAACGTTGAAACCAGATATACCAGAAGAATCAGTATTCCTGCCGTTTTCTGTCCCATTCCCGTTTGATACATGACGAATGCTATCACGGCAAGCAGTACCATGGAGACCACAAACTCCATTACCAGAACCTTCAACATGGTTATTATTTTATTCATGTTTCTTCTCCCGTTTTTTTATCAATATATTACTGATTTTGCTTTCTTATTACTTTTCCAAAAAAATAAGAGCATGCTGCATTAATAAATGAAAATTCGTGAGACAACATGCTCTCTTCATGATGTAAACAAAGAATATTCAAGTTGGAATAACTAAAATATATGCCGTAACATTGTAGTACTAAATGATGTGCGCATGAGACTGGCATAGGAATTGGAAGAAATGAATTTTCCTATGCCATTATTGGCATTTTGGAAAATGATTTGGCGTGAGACCGGCATAGGAATTGGAAGAAATGAATTTTCCTATGCCATTATTGGCATTTTGGAGAATAATTTGACATAAGACTGGCATAGGAATTTAATGAAATAGATTTTCCTATGCCATTATTGGCATTCTTGAAAATGATTTGGCGTAAGACTGGCATAGGAATTGGAAGAAATGAATTTTCCTATGCCATAATGTCGTGTTTACAAAAGATACTTACTCTGCACTAAAAAAAGGCTATCGCCTCATGAAATTTCATTAAAGCGACAGCCTCTTATCTATTCTATTGATTTACTCTTCCATTTTTTCTGTCATGTCTGCTACATCGGCTTCCTCATCTGTATCCTTCAAGAATACATGTACCGACTCAATTCGGTTCTTATCTAACTTATCCACATCCAGTTCCAATCCCGGAAGCTGGATTTTATCGCCTTCTTCCGGAAGACGATCCAGTAATTCTATGATAAGTCCACCCACGGAATCATATTCTTCCGATTCCAGATGCATGCCAATCCGTTCATTAAAATCATCCAGCTTGGTCATTCCGGCAACTACATACTCTGTATCACTAATCTTTTCAATCGGATCCTTTTCATCCTCATCATATTCGTCGCGGATTTCTCCGACAATTTCTTCCAGAAGGTCTTCCAGTGTAATCATTCCCACCGTGGAGCCATACTCATCCAGGACAATGGTGATATTATTGGAAGTCTTCTTCAGTTCCTCCATCAGTTCCGAGGTTTTCTTAAATTCATATGCATAATACGGTTCCCGAAGAATATCCCTCACGTCAAATTCATCATGAGAATCATATAGCAACAGATCCTTCACATTAATAATACCCACCACATTATCTGTGGTTCCTTCATATACCGGAAGTCTTGTATATTTTTCTGAACGGAAAATATCAATAATTTCCTGATATGTACTATTAATATCTGCAAATGTCATGTCAATTCGCGGAATCATCACATCCCGCGCCTGTGAATCACCGAAGTCAAACACATTATTAATCATCTGCTTTTCTTCTGTCTCAATAACTCCCTCCTCATGGCTGACCTCCACGATGGTTCGAAGTTCGTTTTCCGTAATAGATGCACCCTTATCATTTGGATTTACCCGCAGCATGGCAAGCACAATCATGGATAACTTATTTACAATCCAGATAAGCGGCGTCAGAATCCACATCAGAAAAGATATGACCGGTGCATACGACAGCGAAATCTTATCCGCATGAATCGTAGCAAGTGTTTTCGGCGTTACTTCGCCAAAAATCAGAATCAGCAGCGTAAGAAGTCCGGTTGCATATGCAATAAACTGGCTTCCAAAAACATCTGCCGTCAGGGTTGTTGCAAGGGAGGATGCCGTCAGATTCACGATATTATTACCAATCAGTATGGCACTTAACATCTTTCCGGAATCATCCGTAATACGGTTCACCAATTCCGCCCTTTTGTTACCTTCCTCCATCAGAGAACGCATACGGATTTTATTTACCGTAACAAGCGCCGTCTCTGCCGACGAGAAAAAAGCTGATAACAGTATCAGAATAATTAAACAAATCAGTTGTAAGACACTGGGGTCCACCAAAAATCATCTCCTATTTCAATATTTTTAAGCAATATTTTATCTTATACCCTATCCTGTTGTCAACTATTATATTGTTTCAATTCCTCAACAATCTGTTCAAATTTCATAAAGTGGGATGCCTTAACCAGTACGGAATCCCCTTCTTTCAGATGATTTTCCATGTCTGACAGCAGTTCCTTCACCGTGTCATAATGTAAAACTTCACCCATCGCCCGGTTTTCTTCCAGCCTTGCCGATACAAAACCTTCTGCCATCTCTTTTGATAATTCGCCCACACAAAGCAGTACATCCACATCAGACTGTCCGACATATTCGCCAAGCTCACGATGGAGTTTCTTTTCCTCTGTGCCCAGCTCACCCATGTCACCAAGAATTGCAACTTTTCTGGTATCCGCATTACAGAGTACGTCCACGGACGCCCGCATGGATACCGGATTCGCATTGTAGCAGTCATCAATGACCGTATACTTTTTACCAAAAAGGATATGATTTCTTCCGCTGATTGCCTGCAATTTTTCAATTCCGGCCTGAATCTGGTCATTCTTTAGTCCAAGCACCGTGCCCGCAAGCGCCGCTGCCATGGCATTGTGTACCATGTGTTTTCCAGGAATGGGAATCAGGACCTCAAAGCTTCCCTCCGGTGTGTGAATGGTACATTTTGTTCCCTTTAAGCCCACGCTTTCCACATGTTCCGCCCATACATCAAAAGAAGGATTCATTCCAAAATGCAATGGCTGAACTCCGTTTGTTTCACCGATGGTAATCAGTTTATCATCATCCCCATTGACTAAAATCTGTCCCTGTGGATTCATAAAATCAAAAATCTCGGATTTTGCCTTAAGAATCCCATCTCTTGTCTTAAGATTTTCCAGATGACAGATTCCCACATTCGTCAGGATGCAGATATCCGGCTTTGCAATCCGGCTTAAGCGATGCATTTCCCCAAAATCACTGATTCCCATTTCCAGAACTGCCACCTCATCTTCCTCTGTCAGCCGGAAAATGGTAAGCGGAAGTCCCAGTTCATTATTAAAATTTCCCTGTGTTTTTAACACACGGTACTTCTCAGAAAGAACACCTGCCACTGCCTCTTTCGTGCTGGTCTTTCCAACGCTTCCTGTAATCCCC
>CAMEUH010000228.1 GCA_945938055.1 uncultured Eubacteriaceae bacterium
AAAGTATCCCAGTTCTGGATATTTACATTCCGCACTTCAATCTTTCCATTTGTAAGTTCGGTCAGAACATTTCCATTCCAGTAAGTCGCATATCCAAAATCATAATCATTTTCCATCAGAAATTCTACCGCCTCATTTCGGCTGGTATCCTTTTCATCCGAAATTGCTTCGATGTACTTACATGCGCTGTTTACAATAAACAACGCCATAACCGCCACATAAACAAGTCTTCTGACAGAAATGTGGATATCTTCCCGCTGTACATAAATACATAATACCACAATAAAGAACAAAATATACGGCAGCATGTAGCGGTCACCGCACCGGTCAGAAAACATGAAAATGAAATCATTAAAGATTACGGCACAGGCAAAATAAATCAGAATAATTCTCTGCTTCAATTCATATTTCTTGTTATTCTTTACCATTCGATAGGTCAGCCAGACCATAAAACAGGTAAAGACAATCACCAGAATATTGCAGATTCCCTGTATCGAAAGGAACTGGTAGCCCGGCTCATATCCCAGCACTCTTGCATGCCCCAGAATCACCTCGCTAAACCTTGCAAAATCATCTACATTGGTATACACAATCCTGTCATAGGAACTGAAATGATAAATGTCTCTTAAAATGGCAACATTTCCCACATACGCGACCGATGCCACCAGTGCACCGACACATGCCGTAAGAAAATAACAAAGATAACGGTTCTGCTTCCATTTTTTTATGATATTTTCTTTTATTTCCGGAAGGGTAAGTACCCTTAATCCATATGTATCCAGATAATCCATGAGCCAGATAATGAAACACGCCAGCGCAAACGGATAATAAACCACCAGAAGCTGCCGGATGGTAGTAAGTCCCATCAGAACCGCAAACAACAGATACATCACCCACGGAAGAATCTTTTTCTTAGCCGGCACATCCGGATTATTAATTTTAAACACAAATCCTATCGGGAAAAATACTGCCATGATATATGCACTGTAATGCAGTCCGCTTAACCCAAACTGGAAAAATACCTTCGAGAACGGCAGTACCAGCAGGGAAACAAAATAAACCGCACTATCCTTAAGCCCCGCCTGCTTACAGCAATACATGAAAGAAAGCGGTACAATCCCAAGCATTACAATACTGCTTAGTATTCTGATTAAATTAAAATCCTGAAAAAAGTGAAAGAAAAACGTCATCGGAAGATTCATGTTAATCAGTCTGATTTCCGTAGAATAATACCAGTTTCTTGACATGATAACGTTATCTTCCGCACACATCTTTGCCAGAATCATCTCCGACGCCATGTCCGAATCCAAATAATTTCTCGCAATCCCAATATATGCAATAATTGCTGCAAAGCATAGCCAGAACCACACTCCGGCAGCCAGTCTTGACTTTTTGTTCATTGTAAAACCTCCATGGTAATCTTATGCATTTGAATGTGCAATATGGATATTATAACTCTTTTATGGGGATTCGACAAGGAATATTGTGGGCAAGACAAAAGATCCTAAAAACCAAAATATTTTTTTCTCAGATCCTTATTCGCCATTACGCTTAAATATCTTTTCAGTTTCAATCGTCCAATGTTCTGTGTGACATTGCGACTGGTTATACACCAATTGATACTTGCTTTTTCTATGATCTTTCCATTTTCTTTGTTATCCTCAGAAATTTTTCTTAATAATTCCAAAGCTGCTCGATATTCATCTCTGCCACTGTTTTGGAGAAACTCATAAAACATGCTTTGAAAGGGATAAATACGTTTATAGTAGCTATCTATCTCGACTAAGAGAGATAAAAAAACGCTGAGAAAATCATTTTGGTTTCCTTCTTCCCCAGATAATTTTGCCTGCAGTTCCTTATGCTGCCGCGCCAGCTCCTTTAACCATTTATCCATATGTTCGGATATCCTTACCTCATCCGAACCATCCCACCAATAAAGCCTGTCATCATCAGATATATAATAATTAGGCTTTCCTTTTAGCTCTTCGGGTGTATTATAAAACGCAAAATATCCATCCTGGCGCAGAAATTCACTCGTTCTGACCGGTGCAACAGGCATTTCTATTACTTTCCGGCGTTCTTGCTCCAATTCATCTGAAGCATATTTTTTCATAATACAATCATGGTAAACATATTTATGTATATCTTTCCAAAGTTCCCAAAACTTTAATTCTTTAAGCTCCGCCGTAAGATATACAATAACTCTGGCTGGTAAAATCAATGACATTTGAGCGATATCCGCCAAATCGGCATCCTGAATATCCTTTCTCGCATCTCTGTCCAGCTTTATCAATTCCCAGACTTTATCTGCTGCCTTTTCATCCTTGTCTTTTTCAAAAAATACCTCTAATGCCTTTTTGCATTGATAGATGTCATCCGGATACGTTCCCGGTACAATATCATCTATTATCAGCGTCTTCGTTCCATTTATTATATACATAAGATCACTAAATTCTGTTCCGCCTGCGGCATATCTTCCTTCTGGTGGTATAAAGTCCATCACATCATCAGACGTCAATGGATCCTCATAATCTTCTACTCTTTCAAGCGCAAACCTTTCTGCATTATCCCACAGACTATACCTCTTCTTCATGGAAAAGGTTGTCCCCAGCAAATGATTTATCCACCCGACATATCCGCTTCCATTGACAACATCCCCATTAATATCTGCGAATCCATAATTCTCATTACACACTTCATACAAAAAATGAACTGCAGTAACAACATCATTAAATTCAGCCTCACCTATCTTATTGGAATAAAAATAGCCCATATCTGCATTAAAGCCTGCACTTTCCCATGCATCATCTTCAAAATAGTTGAAACAAAACTCAACTTTTCCGCCTGGATAGAGCTCTATAGGTTTCAACAATGCCATGTCATGTCCATACATACTAATCTGCTCAAACTGCATCATTCCACCATAATTCAATAATTTTGCAACCCATTTTGCAAATTCTTCCTTTTTCCCTTCAGGAATAATCTTTTTTCCTGTATATGCGCCAAATGTTCCCATTCTTTCCTCCTCTAAAATCCTAAAATCTCCATTCTATGCTTATGATTTATCAGCAATGCCTGAAATGCATTCATTACCGTAAAATTAAAATCATTACAATTATTTCTGAGAATCCAGCAAATTGCCTGTTTTTGTGTTAGTTCCGGAAAATATGCCGAATCTTTATCTATAATCTTCCTGTACAATACTAAGGCCTTTTTATAATTATCATCATTCGTATGGCAAAGAAATTCTGTCACAAATCTTTTGTCCACCAAACAGCATTTCCAATCCAATTCCAGACTGATAATAATTTCCGCCAAATACGCCTCCATCACCACATCCTCGGATAAAACCACTTCATTAAACCATTTCTTCCAATCTGAGAAAGTATCTCTCATGTCATCTGAAAAGTTCCGTTCATCATCTTCCCAAAATTCAATGAATTCATCTTCATATTTCCTTTCTATGACACGGTAAAATTGTATCATGACTCTCTCTTTATTGTGGGAGAGCTCTTTTTTCTTTTGAGGTGTCTTCTGAAGATCAATTCCCAATAAATCGCTTATCAACTCTACATATCCAACAATATTAACGATTTTATCCCCACGCATAAAATAGCAGCAGGTTTCCGAATACGACTCTAACATTACATAAATAATATTCATTGCCATCTGAAATTCCCTGTATCCGCCATCCGGAACAATTAGTTCAAAAGTATTCATATTGTAAGATGCGGTTTCTCGCTTTCTTTTCTCGAAAATAGAATAATCAAACCTTACTACTCCGTCTTTATCCGGCTTTGGCAAAGAGACAACCGTAAATGTTTTTCCATCAAGTCTCATTTCTTCCGTCTTTCTTATTCCGCATTTATTCAATATCTGAAGTATATATCTATTCAGTTCGTCCTTTTTGCCTGCTGGTATGCTCAGAGTTCCTGCCAGCTTATACATATCATTCCACATTTTCTA
>CAMEUH010000229.1 GCA_945938055.1 uncultured Eubacteriaceae bacterium
CGAATATTCATCTCTTCATCCTTTTAAAGCCTTATACTTTATTATTCTACATTTTTCTCTTATTTCCTTTTTTTCTTTTAAAATTTTTTTAGAGAAACTTTTGACAAAACTGCCGCCCTCCTTGAGAACGGCTTCCCGTCAGGCAGACAGATAAAAAATAACTGCCGGACCTCGGAAGAATCCGGCAGCTGACGTAAAGTATTGCTATGAGGCTCCTTACTAATATTCCATGATTTTCTTTGTATATTCCCTGATTAATGCCGTAGATTCCTTAAAGCGTGCCAGTTCACCCGGTGTCATGTGGATTTCCAGTACATCCGACGCTCCCGTACGGTTTAACACCGTAGGTACTCCGGCATATACATCTTTCTCTCCATATTCTCCTTCCAGATACGTGGAAACCGGTATGATTTTATTTTCATCATGAAGAATTGCTTTAATGATTCCCGTGCATGCAGTTCCAATCCCGTAGTATGTGGTTCCTTTTCGATCCAGTATTTCCCAGCCTTCTCGTGTAGTCTTATAAACCAGTTCATCTAAATTGACATCTCCCACCAATTCTTTGTTATCCGCAATCACATCATAAAATGGTTTTCCGGCAACCGTTACCGTGGACCATGGAACCATCTGCGAATCTCCGTGTTCTCCCATGGAATAAGCATGAACGCTTCTTGGATCCACTTTTACAAGATCCGCAATGAAATTCTTCAGTCGTGCTGAATCAATTGCCGTACCGGTTCCAATGACTTGATTTTTCGGAAGACCGGATAATTCCTTAATATAATGTGTTATAATATCAACCGGATTGGATACTACAATAAAGATTCCGTCAAACCCACTTTCCATAATTGGTTTCACAATCGATTTAGCAATATTGGCACTCACTTCCAGCGTATCCAGTCTTGTCTGCCCTTTCTTTGGCGGAGCTCCGGCTGTTATGACAATAATGTCTGCATCACCACAATCGGCATATTTTCCGGTTACGACCTTCACATTTCGATTCAGGTATTCAATACTGTCTTTTAAGTCCAGCATCTCACCATAAGCTCTTTCTTCGTTAATGTCAATCATCATGACTTCATCACATACACCCTGGGTCACAAGACTGAATGCCGTGGTGGAACCCACCAGACCGCATCCTACAATGGCTACTTTTGTTTTTGGAATGTTCATGATAAATTCCTCCTTTATGATACTATAAGTATATTATATATCAAAAAGGCAAAGTTACCCATGTCAGGGCATCTTTGCCTTTTTCGTTACCTTTTATTTACATACAATATTAACAATCTTGCCCGGAACATAAATTTCCTTCACAACGTTGCCGGTAAGCTTGTCTGCAACAGCTTCCTTTCCTGCCTTGATGGCATCTTCCTTGGATACATCAACAGGAAGAGAAACTACGCCTTTCACTCTGCCATTAATCTGTACAGCAACTTCAATTGTACTTTCTACCAGAGCAGCTTCATCATATGACGGCCATGGTTCATAAGCAATGGTTGCATCATGTCCCATACACTCCCAGAGTTCTTCACCCACATGTGGGCATACGCAGGAGAACATTTTCACAAAACCTTCTGCATATTCACGGGAACATTTTCCAACCTTGTATGCTTCATTCATAAAAATCATCATCTGGCTGATTGCCGTATTGAACCCTAATTGCTCAAAATCATTTGTAACCTTTTTAACCGTCTGATGATATACTTTCTCTAAATCCTTATCTGCGCCATCGAATAAATTATCCGGATTGGTGAAGAAGTTATATACTCTTACAATAAATCGCTTTGCACCTTCTACGCCCTGCTGATTCCATGGCTTTGATGCCTCCAGCGGACCCATGAACATTTCGTATAACCGAAGAGTATCTGCACCATAATCTCTTACAATATCACTCGGATTGACCACAAATTCAGGGAATCTCTTACCCATTTTAATACCGTTGGCTCCAAGAATCATACCCTGATGAACCAGCTTCTTAAATGGCTCTTTAACCGGTGATAATCCCTTATCATAAAGATATCGGTTCCAGATACGGGAATACATCAGATGACCAACCGCATGCTCCGGACCACCGATATATAAATCAACCGGCATCCAATGCTTTAACAGTTCCTGATTAGCAAATTCCTTATCATTATCCGGATCAATATATCGTAAATAGTACCAGCTTGAACCAGCACTACCCGGCATTGTTGATGTTTCACGTGTCCCTTTCAGTCCATTATGATCATACTTTTTCCATTCTGTTGCATTTTCCAGTGGAGCCTTACCATTTTTCCCCTTATAATCCTCTAACTCAGGAAGAATAAGCGGTAATTCCTCATCCGGAAGTGTGTGAATATTACCTTCTTCATCGTATACAACCGGAACCGGCTCACCCCAGTAACGTTGTCTTGCAAAAATCCACTCTCTGAAATGATAATTCACCTTACGGCGGGCAACACCTGCCTTTTCAAGCTTTACTGTAATGGCTTCCTTGGCATCTTCTACAACCATGCCCGTAAACTCCTCAGAATTCATAAGCTTACAGCCCTTACCAAGATAGTCATATTTTTCAAATGCTTTTTCTGACACATCGCCACCATCAATAACCTGAATCATTGGGATATTATGTGCCACTGCATATTCAAAGTCTCTCTGATCATGAGACGGAACTGCCATGACAGCGCCCGTACCATAATTAGCTAACACGAAATCACCGATAAATACCGGAACTTCTTTTCCATTTACCGGATTAACCGCATAAATTCCCTTCAACGGACAACCGGACTTCGTCTTGTTAAGTTCCGTTCTGTCCATGTCATTTTTCTTTAAAGTCTCAGCGATATACGCTTCTACCTCTTCCTTATTTTCAATACGAGGCATAAGATCCTTGACAAGCTGACCTTCCGGTGCAAGAACCATAAATGTAATACCATATATCGTCTCAATACAGGTTGTGTAAATGGAGAACTTACCGCCTCCTACAATATCAAAATCAACTTCCACACCGGTTGACTTGCCAATCCAGTTACGCTGCATTTCCTTTGTGGATTCCGGCCAGTCAATTTCATCAAGTCCTTCTAACAGCTTCTCCGCAAAAGCCGGCTGATCAATCACCCATTGTTTCATATTCTTACGAACAACCGGATACCCGCCACGTTCGGACTTACCATCAATCACCTCATCATTAGAAAGAACCGTTCCCAGTTCTTCACACCAGTTAACCGGCATATCCACATATTTCGCATAACCATCGTTGTATAACTGTTTGAAAATCCACTGTGTCCATTTATAAAACTTCGGATCAGATGTTGCCAGTTTCTTTGACCAGTCATAGTCAAAGCCTAATTCCTTCAGCTGTGCCGTAAATGTTGCAATATTCTTCTCTGTAAATCCATTTGGATGGTTTCCCGTACTGACTGCGTATTGTTCTGCCGGCAGACCGAATGAGTCATATCCCATTGGATGTAATACATTATATCCCTGCATCCTCTTCATTCTTGAGATGATATCCGTTGCAGTATAGCCTTCCGGATGTCCCGCATGAAGACCTACTCCTGATGGATATGGGAACATGTCCAAAGCATAAAACTTTGGCTTACTAAAATCCCACACATCCGTCTTAAAAGTCTCATGTTCTTCCCAATATTTCTGCCATTTTTTCTCAATGGATTTATGATTATAAGTCTTCGCTTCCATGATTTTTCTCCTTAAATATAAACAATTACTTTTGATTTTAACATATTTGAGGTGATTGTCAATTCATTTCATTGATTGATTTTTAACTCTTCAATCTGCTGTTTTAGTTTCTTGATTTCCTTGTCTTGCATTTCAATTTTCTCATCTTTACTCTGCAACTCTTTTCGATGTTCCTCGTCCTTCTCCTCCAGCTGCCTCAAAAACTCCTGCTCCCTCTTCTCCTGTTCTTTCTCTATGACATCAATGTCCAGC
>CAMEUH010000230.1 GCA_945938055.1 uncultured Eubacteriaceae bacterium
TCTTTGTTGAAAACCGCTGCCATATGAGCCTCGGCAATTGCCATGCCGACTGCCATACCCATGCCGGCACCAAGCGGACCCGTCGTTGCCTCAACACCAACCGTATGCTTATATTCAGGATGACCCGGTGTTAATGAATCAAGCTGTCTGAAATTTGCCAAATCTTCTTTACTAAGATTGCCATATCCAAAAAGATGTAACAGCGAATATAACAACATGGAACCATGTCCACCGGACAAAACAAAGCGGTCACGGTCCACCCAGTCAGGATTCGCCGGATTGTGTTTTAAATGCCTTGTCCATAATTCATATGCCATCGGAGCAGCACCCAGCGGGAGTCCCGGATGTCCGGAATTTGCTTTTTGAATGGCATCTGCTGACAATACCCTGATTGCATTCACTGAAAAATTGTCAATTGTATTCATTTTTTCATTTCCTCCTAGGTCATCAACCCAAATTTATTCCTTAAAATCAGACTCAATAAGAACTGTATATTCCTTATCGCCAATTTTCTTTTTCTTCGCACCGCCAAAAATCTTCTTGGACGCACGTTTATCTGCATATTCAATCGCCGTATCAATCACATCTCGGACATCTTCCAGACTGACACCATCACTATTAGAATGAATTTCATCAATTCTTAAATAGAGCTGTAAAAGTGCCTTTTCGTCAATGGTATACTGACATTTATCTGCATAACGCTTACACATTTCAACCAGTTCATTCACTGTAAACTGTTTATACGTAATTCTGTGATTGAATTTCTCGATTAATTCCGGATTATTCTTTAATAATTCATTAATCTCACTCTCAGAATCTTCAAGAATAATCAGCATTTCCTGTGTATCGCTTTCCATCACTTCAACAAGTTCAAGAATACGCTGTCTGTCTATCACTCCAGCCTCTTCAATAATAAGCGCTGAACCAAGAAGCTTGCTAATTGAACGTTCAATGCCCCGTTGATTAATACTATCTCCGTTTGTTCTCGCTATTTTTCTGACATTATCTGAATAAAGTGTATTTAATGCCTTCACAATATTGATTGCCAGAGTCGTCTTATCCGAACTGCGGTTACCGGAAATGATAATATTTCCAATTCCCGAAGTACCCATTTTTTCTTCATATTTTGTACTTTCAAAGTACTCTCCAATCTGGGCTTCCAGTCCGGAAACATAACTGTATTTGGTAAAATAACGCTTTACTTCCATTGGAATTTCATAAATCTTATCGATTTCCGGCTGGAAAGCCCGAAGCGTAATTTTATCCTTCACCGGTGCCGTATATTCTTCTGAATACTCCGGCATATCCATTCTTGCATCAAACTGCGCCGCACGCGTTTCATCTGCAAGTGCAGCCTCTACCATTGCCATTGTGGATTCAATATCCTGCGTGCCATCCAGTCTTCCGTTGCCAGACACATCCATGGTTGCTGCGGCCTCTTGGATTGCCGCATTGACTGCAGCTGTATCAACCCGCACGGTACTGCCCGATAGCGCAGTTACATCTACTTCTTCTTTATCAGCATCAGCAGGCTCTGACTCTTCCGGAGTCTTAAGTGTCTCACCGCCATTTTCCTCTGTTACTGTCTCTGTTACCGTTTCAGCCGTTTCTTCCGCCTTGTCTGCTTCCTTTTCGGTTTCTTCTCCGGTTTCTTCTTTTGCACGCAGCTTATTCGCTTCAAGAGAATCCAAATCTTCTTGATCCAAAGGTACAATTGGTTGTTCTTCTATGGTCGGAATCGTCTCTTTTTCAGCATTGCTTTCTTCCTTCACTTCCGGAAGCGACTGTGTCATCTGGTCATTCTGCTGTGTTGGAATCGTCTGTGTTGCATGAATATCCTTCTGTGTCGGGATTGCCTGCGTTGCATACAGCTCCTGTTGTGTCGGAATCGTCTGCGTTGCATACAGTTCCTGCTGTGTTGGAATCGTCTGCGTTGCATACAATTCCTGCTGTGTTGGAATCGTCTGTGTTGCATACAGTTCCTGCTGTGTTGGAATCGTCTGCGTTGCATACAGTTCCTGTTGTGTTGGAATCGTCTGCGTTGCATACACATCCTGCTGCACCGGAATATTCTGTGTGGTATAAAGCTCCTCAATGGTGATTCCCTGTGTGGTATTACCCATACTACCCGGATAGTAGCCATTATTTCCGGCTTCCGCAAGAATCTGCTCCACATTAAAGCCTATTGTATTTTGCCCTGCTGCTTTTTCCGGCTGTGCTGTGACTGGTGTCTGATTTAGCGGCATGGTATTTCCGAATTCAACGTTGCCTGCGGATTCTCGATGGAATTTTTTAAGGCAGATGCCTTGTCAACTACATCTCCCGTTTCGAATCGCTCTATGATTTTATTACAGAAATTGACACATTTGGCATTCTGTTTTGTTTTTGCATATAATTCCGCAAGTGTATATGCATATTTTTCATCCAGGTCACGCTTCATGTAATCTTCCAGAATCTTAATCAATTCCGTCTTCTTCGCACCCTGAACTGCCTTCAGTTCATACAGAAGCTCATATTTCTTATTATCTCTTCCGGCCATCTGAAGATATTCGTCATATAATTCTTCCGCCTCATCAATCTCTTCCAGACGAATCATAACCTTTGTCAGCTTATATACAAGCTTTTTCCCACCCAGATTCCGATTATAGGCCAGTATACAGAAATATTTCACATCCTCTAATCTGCCAACTGCTTCATAGAGGTTAATCAGCATCGCTATATATTTCCAATCCTTAAGTCTTTTAAAATCAATTTTATCAGCAATCTTCACTGCCTCGTCATAGCTCTGCTTTAAATATAATTTACGAATTCTATCCAAATTACCATAAAAATCATTATTATTCATGCCTAATGCCACCTTTTGCATATAGATAAGGTAAGTTTAACACACTATATATTGATTGTCAAAATGTTAGCACTTAATTTTGTAACATTTTTGTAATAATATGACGTTAAAACATACTCTCTTGTGTATAATCCAGTCTGGTATATTCCATTTCTTCATTCTGAACCTGACTCCTGTAATCTACCACAACCGTCTGCTGCCTTCCACCGGTCATTTTCTGTCCCAGAATGTAGTTTACATCAAACCTTCCGGTAATCGCCGGTGTCGCTCCTCGTGCCGGAACAATCAGCTGAACATGATTCGTTTTCAAAAGCTTAAAAATCGGCTCCCAAATGTAAATATCCTTTGCCGCGCCAAACGGATTATCAATAAAGACCACCTTTCCAATGGATGAAACTTCTTTTCCTGCCGCATTAATATTAGAAATATAATTAATTATGGCAATCAGGAACTGAATATAAATACCCTGAGACTGTCCCGTACTTCCTACAGCCTCTTCGTAACGCAGATACCGGCTCTGATCCTTTATTCTCTCACGTTTATACAGATTCAGCCGGATGGCATTCATATCGGTTACGATGACAGAAAAAAGCTTTTTCCACGACAGTCGTCCTTTAATATACTGTATTCTTTCCTCATCTGTTTTAAAACTTTCCGAAAAAGCAACCGTATCATTAATATATGCCGCCATCCGTTCTTTATAAAACTCTTCTTTTACATACGGAATGGAAAGACCAATCATGGAAATGACCTCATTATCCAGCGTAATCTTTGACAATTTTGGAAGTCTGTCAAGTTCTGCCTTAATATTGCAGCAGGTCTGAATACAGCGGTTTTCAAAACTGTCCTTAATTCTTTCCATGTCATCAATTCCTTTACTGACACGTTCTTTTTCAAGAATAATACAGCTGCAGGTTTCCTTAATATTTTCTGCCATTTCTTCAATTTCTATTACCGTTTCCGGAACATCAACGCTTCTTTCCACTTCTTCTGCCAGGTCAAATGCTCCGTTTTCCTTAAGGCTGTCCGCAATCC
>CAMEUH010000231.1 GCA_945938055.1 uncultured Eubacteriaceae bacterium
TTCGATTGTCCCGTCAACCTCCAGCGTATTTCCCTGATAATAGAATCCGCCGTTACTGTGCATGTCTCCCTGGATACTGGTTTTTCCGGTATACAGGGAAAGCTGTCCCGGTGATGAGGTGAAAAGGGCATACTCCAGCGCCTTCCAGATGTTTTTCTCCTCTTCGGGGGCCTTCTCCTGTACGCCTTTTACGGCAAGATTTTCCGGTGCGGACGGAATCCTTTCCGTTCCGTGTGCCTGAAAACCAAAGGTTACTGCTGCCCCGGGTTCAATGTTACTGTTGTAGGACATGGGAGCAATGACATATGTTCCATCGTCCTGTTGTTCAATCTGTGCGTTCCAGATACTGTCAATCTGCCCGTCATAGCTGAGGGTGACTGCCCAGTCACGCATGGTGGTGGTTCCGGTATTGGATACCGTCATCTCTGCCGTGACATAGGTACTCCAGCTGTTATTGACCCGGTAGGTGACACGGCAGCCTTCCAGTTCATACTCCCGGGTGGTTCCTGTTTCTTCTGCCCCGCTCTGGGTGATGCTTTCCGCATGTACAAAGAACCCTGGCTGTGCCACGGTGCCCGCCATCATGCAGATGCTCAGCAGAACGGCAAGAAACTGCCGGACTTTTCCTGTTACCCGCTTTCCTGTTACTCTGTACTTCTTTTGACTCTTTTGATTCATTGGTTCCTCCTTATATTGGGGGGAACGTTTCCTTTTGTGCCCTGAAAAAGATACCTTTCATCCAAAAAATAAAAAAGACCGCAAGTATACTGTTTCCAGTATATCTGCGGCCAACCTGTCATTGATAATCATCTTATCTTTAGATGTTTTGCTTTGCGTCTATGCGTTTCCACATATTTGCCCCCTGATATCATATTTCTTTTTACATTAGGAATGTCCCTCATGATTTACATGTCTAGTCTACTATATTTATAATTGCTTTGCAAGAATTATTTTCCAGACGCATTCTCTCCCTTATGCTTCTTAATTATCTCCTCATACCTTCTCTGGGAAGCCTTTTCCTCCTCATCCATCTCAACCGGGACCTCCTCTATCGCATCCAGCTGCGCAAATACATCTGCCAAATCATCCAAGTTTAATAAGTTCTGCTCCATATTCTCACATCTCCTCATCCTAATCCTAATCATCATAATGTTCATTCAAAAGCATTCTTTTATTTATTATACACGATTCTTCCAAATAAATAAAGGTATTTTCCGCTTTCCGATTTATTGACATACCCCCTCTTTTTTGATACATTTATTGTAATTGCTGGGATATGTTTTTAACAGTAAGACATAGATGTAAAGGAGTTTTGAAAATGCCAAAGTTAAATGAGAATTATCTTGACCTTCAGGAAAGTTATCTCTTTTCTGAAATTGCACACAGGGTTGCCGAATATACCAAGGCAAATCCGGATAAAAAAGTTATCCGTCTGGGTATCGGCGATGTTACAAAGCCTCTTGCTCCACTTGCAATCAAGGCTCTTCATGAGGGTGTTGATGCCATGGCAACAGCAGAGACCTTTAAGGGATACGGTCCGGAGCGCGGATACGATTTCTTAAGAGAAGCAATAAAGGATTACTATGGAAGACGTGGTGTTTCCATTGATGCTGATGAAGTATTTGTATCAGACGGTGCCAAAAGCGATACCGGTAACATTACGGAGCTCTTTGCCAATGATAATGTGATTCTTGTACCGGATCCGGTTTACCCGGTTTATGTAGATACCAACATGATGATGGGCAAGAAGCTGGTTTACATGGATGGTACTGCAGAAAATGATTTCCTTCCAATGCCGGATAAGAATATGCATGCCGATGTGATTTACATCTGCTCCCCAAATAACCCTACCGGTGCATGCTATAGCAAGGCACAGCTTAAGGAATGGGTTGATTATGCTCTTGAAAATGAAGCTGTCATTCTTTTCGATGCTGCTTACGAAGCATTTGTTACAGACCCGGATAATCTTGCAAGAAGCATTTTTGAAATTGAAGGTGCCAAAAAATGCGCCATTGAATTCTGCTCTCTCTCCAAGACAGCCGGATTTACCGGAACAAGATGCGGCTATACCATTGTACCAAAGGATCTTAAATTTATGTCCCAGAGAGGAACCGAGATGTCCTTAAACGCAATGTGGAACAGAAGACAGTCCACGAAGTTTAACTCCACCTCTTACATTATCCAGTACGGTGCTGCTGCCGTATTTACTGAAGAAGGCATGGCGCAGTGCATGGATAACATTCATTATTATCAGGAAAATGCAAGAATCATTGCAAAGATGCTGGATAAGAAGGGAATCCGTTACTATGGCGGCATTAATTCTCCTTACATCTGGTTTGAATGTCCAAAGGGAATGGAATCCTGGGATTTCTTCGATTATCTGCTTAAGAACGCACAGGTTGTTGGTACTCCTGGTGCCGGATTTGGTAAGAATGGCAAGAACTTCTTCCGTCTTACTGCATTTGGAAGCAGAGAAAATACTATTGAAGCTATGAACCGTTTCGACCAGTTATTCTAAGTTTATATCAAATAAGAAAACTCCTTTCCGGATTCACTTTTAAAAGTTTCCGGAAAGGAGTTTTTTATCAGCCGGTTATTTTCTTCCAGACTACCAGTCCAACCACTAACAAAATTGTAACAATTACCACAACAGGAATAATTGGTGACATTCCACCATTACTTTCTGCCTCTGTAGCAGAAGCACCCGTCGTCTGTGATAAATCCACATTAATGGTTGCCGGAGGCGTGGACGCAGCATCTTTTCCTGTATCGATTCTTGCACCGGTATCAGACGGAGCATTTTCATTTAATACCAGAACACCATGCATGTTTATGGTTCCATCCGCATTTCTGGTCGGCTCTATTGTTATGTCCGTGTTCTCAAACCAATCCGTAGTTGCCACATTTCCCTGATTATTCGTGGATTCTACGCCATCATACAAATAGTTTGTTGCGCTTCTTAAGGAATAGATTACTCCATTTCCTGCTCCCAGTTCCGGATTTGTGGTTACATTATCCACAACCGAAAGCATTCCGGTCAGTATCCATGCCTTTGGATTAACATTCTTCGTATACAGGCTGACATTATATGCCTTTCCGTTTAGGGAATTATTGTATGCCGTACAGCTGATGACTTCACAGTTTGGTCCGGAGTTACTGGTGATTCCCTTACCAAAATTATTGTAGGACACGCAGTTAATTAACTGATGGGCGCCAAACATGTTCTCACCGCCAAGCTTAAATCCATTTCCTTCACCAAAGAGCATGCTTTCATCTTCCAGGTTATCTTCTCTTAAAAATCCATTGCTGTATGAAACACAGTTCTCAATCACAACTTCCCCAATCGGACCGGTTGTTGACTTTGCATACAAATCCCATCCATCATCAATGTTATGATGGGAAATACAGCCATAGAATTTATTTCCGGTTCCACAGGTCAGCTTTGCCGCAAATCCGTCCGCATCAGTTCTTCCCTTATCACAACAGTCATGCGCATCACAGTTCTTTATCAGATTATTGGATGGCCACATGTTATCATCATTTGGTTCACTGGAATAACGGCTGATCTGAAGTCCGGCACTACCCACATTATGGATGTTACACATTTCTATGATATTGTTATTGCCACAGACGCTGATTCCCTTCGTTGGTCCATATGCCAGTTCCAGACCGTAAATATGCCAGTAGCTTCCCACAACCGATAGCATGGAAGTGGAATTCTCCAACTGTGAGCCATCCAGCAGCACTTTTCCTGCCGTCTGAGCCATAAGAACAATTGGCTTTTCTTCCGTGCCGCATACATTCCTTCCGATTAGTAAATCCTTACTCAGCTTATAATTTCCATTCAGCAGGACAATAACCTGTCCAGGTCTTGCATAA
>CAMEUH010000232.1 GCA_945938055.1 uncultured Eubacteriaceae bacterium
TGTATTGTCATCACAATCACCTCCTTGTGGTGTTGCATGTTACAATACTATTTGGGATATAGCAAGCTATTTATTATGTTGTTTCCTGTCGAATTTCATATTATAATATATATAATAATGCATAAGTGAGGAACATAACGTGGTACCATATTATTTGTTGCTTTCACCGGATTTCAATCCTAAAAATATAACAAACCTTTCTTCCAATTCACAAATAGGTTTGGATGCTGTTTCTGATGATACACCATATTCATCCATTCGTAAAAGTACAGCAAAAAGCATCCGTGGTTTTACTGAATATGAGTTAGTCACAGAAACTTTAAAGCGTCAAAAAGGACGTGCCTATGGGAAACCAGATATTTTCAAAAATTTTATTCTTATAAAAGAAGATGTAATGTATTATAACAAAGCAAATAATTTACTTATTTTATCTACCAGCAAGGACAATTTCCATCGGTTTATCAAACGTTTTGACAAAAATAATAAGTTTACTTTTCAAACTATTTCTGTAGATTTTTCCGCAATTATAGATAACGCATTAAACCTTGGCACCGATGGCGTATGGTTAGGTGAATTAGGAAGTACTAACATAAATGCCGTTGGGCTGATGGGACATAGAGTACAAGATTCCACTGAATATCATCAATACATTGATACTGGTGCCGTAATAACAAACATTTCTTTTGTTTATGACTACAAAGGTACCCAAGAAAAAATCATGGTTTCCAGAGATGGTGGTATAATCCTCTACCAGTCAAAACCTCGTAAAGATGCATTGCCCTTAATTTTAGATGTTTACAAAAAAATGCTACTCAGTAATTAAAAGAGTAGCATTTCTTTTCTTATATCTGTCTTTATCGAATTTAAATTGGTTCCAATTACATTCACACCATTATTATCTATTACAAATCGTGATCCACCTTTTGCCTCATACTGCAATTTTATGGTCATTTTATCAAACTGTGCAAAAAACTTTGTTAAAAATGGATTTTGAATATCTTCCCTATTCTTGTTCATATAACCAATTTTAATACTAATCAATTCTTTATTGCATCTACATTCACTTCCCGAAAAAAGCTCTGATAAACAATCCATTATCCTTTCAACATCATGCACAAAATTTCTGAATTTCGTTTTCGACTTTGTTTCAATATATAAATTTCCTTCCTCGACATTATATGTAAGTTCAATTAAAGCAGCATCAACTTCTAAATATGAATTCCATAAATACGTACCTTCATTTTTTCTGATTTCTTTTCCGGACTTTGTATCATACATTTGTTTTATCTTTTTACACAATTTATAATAAAAAGATTTATCTATGTCACATTCCTCTACTTTAATTGTCATCACATATTTAACGTTACGATTAGTCATTCCCAATATATACATATAATTTCTCGGACAATTATACATCAGTCGAAGAGTTAGAATAACTAGCGGAATCAATTCAATTATGCTCTGAAGTACAACATTATCTAAATTCAAAAAATTATTCAATAATGCTGCAAGTAATATTAGTCCTACAGTTAATATAATATCCAACATCCATTCCGCCTCCCTTCTTGTTTAATTTTATTATATCATACATACAAAAATATGCCGACTGATTTTTCTTCAATCGGCATACATATAACATTTTTTATTTTACATTTCTATAACCGTTCCATCCAAATATCTCACAGAAATCTTTCCCGTTTCATATATTACGATGCACTCCAGCGTTACATGCATCTGCTCCGCATCGAACCTCAGCACCTCTTTATCCGCATATTCCAGAAGTTTCTCTGCTCGATATGCTTGCAACGGATTCTTTCCTTTCTGCAACTGCTTCCATTTCTTTATACATGCGTCTTTATTCTCCATCAATGCATTCCATGATTTTATAAAAACCTGTTCCAAGGTACTTTCATCAATATGCCTGTTAGCGCATCCCATGACACCTTTTTCTCTGTATCTGGCATTACACTGCCAAACACTTCTGTATTCCCCTGGACGTGGTCTCCATTTCTTTCTCCCGAATGCTTCCCCACATTCTCCACAGATGACTTTGCTGGCAAATGGATTTTCACCAATATTTGAAGAAAATGCTTTAATGCGGTGTGCTTTCATGAATTCTTTTCTGCGTTTTTCTTCAAGCTGAACTGCTTCCCATACTTCTGGAGTTATAATTGCGGGATGGCTGTCTGCCACATAATACTAAGCAACCTGCCCATTATTCTTATCCCGCTTTTTTGTATGGAAATCAACAGTGTAAGTTTTCTGAAGCAATGCATCTCCCTTGTACTTTTCATTATGGAGCATCTTCTCAATCGTACTGGCAATCCATTTAACTTCTCCATTCCATCCCGGAATTTCCGCTTCATTCAATTCCTTTGCAATGCTGAAATAATTTCTCCCACGAAGATATTTATCATAAATCAGTCTCACCGTTTCTGCCTGCTCTTCATTTATAATAAGATTTCCATTTTCGTCTTTATCATATCCCATGAACTTTGTTGTATTCACATGAAGATGTCCTTGCTCAAATCGTTTACGTATTCCCCATGTGCTATTTTCTGAAATGGATCTGGACTCATCTTGTGCCAGTGATGATAATATCGTCAGAAGAACTTCTCCCTTCGCATCCAAAGTATCAATATTCTCTTTTTCAAAAGTCACTCCAATTCCAAGTTCTTTCAATCTTCGCACATAATTTAGACAATCCAACGTATTCCTTGCAAATCGGCTGATAGATTTTACGATAATCCTGTCGATTTTTCCAGCCTCACAATCCGCAATCATCTTTTTAAAGTTTTCACGCTTCTTGGTATTGGTTCCTGTGATTCCTTCATCCGCATATACTCCAATGAGTTCATAGTTTGGATGGTTCATAATATAATTTGTATAATAATTCACCTGGTTCTCATAACTTGATAACTGTTCTTCTTGGTCTGTTGATACCCTGCAGTATGCTGCCATTCTGATTTTTGGTATCTCTTTCTTTACCGTATTCCCTTCCGTCAGCTTTGCTGTCGGAGGAATAACTGTAATATTTCTTGCCATCTGCACTCTCCTCCCTTACAACTACTGGTTCCGTAATCTGCCATTCATCCGTAACACTTTCTGGAATACGGATGCCCCGGCAGGCTTCTTTCCCTTTATCGATATAAGTACCACATGCCCATATGTACTTTTTATATGCGGAATGCCTTCGCAATTTCTTACCACAATATGGACAAATCAATTTTCCTGTAAGTGCATGACGGTTTGAAAATTTCTCCGTATGCTCAGTTTCAATATTTCTTTCTCTTGCACGTTTTCTCGGATACGTTGTACAGCTTCCCAATCTTCCTTTGAGATAATCGGTTCATGGTTATCTGCAACATAATAACTCTGAAGTTCACCTTTGTTGACTACTGTACCGCCTCCAACTTTTGGAACATAATATTTCTGTAAAAGGCAGTCCCCTTTATACTTTTCGTTCTTAAGCATTTGTCGAATCGTACTTTCATACCAACGTCCACCCGTTACAGTCGTAATACCGCTGGTATTCAAAATCTTTGCAATCCGATGCGCACCATTTCCATCAAGATACAGTCGAAAAATCATACGGACAACTTTCGCTTCGTCTTCATTTATAATAAGATTTCCTTCTGCATCTTTATCATATCCCATGAATCGATTGGTATTAACCATGACCTCTCCACGGGCAAATTTCTTTCGAACTGCCCATTTCTGGTTCTCACTCATGTCAAATGCTTCAGCCTGTGCAAAAGAAGCAAGTACTGTAAGCATCAATTCCCCTTCATGAACTTCAGGAGCCTTATAAAGAAGTATTCCAGCTTAGGGTATTTGGAG
>CAMEUH010000233.1 GCA_945938055.1 uncultured Eubacteriaceae bacterium
TCGCGGAGATGGGAAATCATGAGGAGCTGCTTGCCCGGAAAGGAAAATACTACGAACTATATATGACGCAGTTTGCAGGAAATGCAACATGATATGCCGTAAATATGACAAAATAAGCTATAACATGTTGTATTTTTTTGTATAAAATGCTATAATTTCCCTATGATTATCGATACAGAATCATATGCTTTAGGAGGGAGACCATATGGAACTTGATGTGGAAAAAGTACATGAAATGCATGAGAGAATCTCACAGCGAAGGGTTGCATTTGTACATTCAATTAAAACGAAGGTTGCCTTAATGGTGGCAGTAGCAATTTTTTGTGCGACTGCATTTAATTTGATTATTCTGGTGCCATATATCAGTAATATCATGGAGCAGCAGAATAAGAACTATTTATATGACATGGCTTCAACCAATGGACTCATGATTGAAAACATGATATCCCTGATGGGAAACGATGCCGTTCTAAATTATGATGTCCTGAACCAAATCCTGCGGGACGTTGGAATAGAAGGCATAGAGTCCAGTTATGCTTATGTTGTTGCAAAGGATGGAACAATGCTTTATCATCCGACCAGAGAGAAGGTGGGACAGCCGGTTGAAAATGCGCTGGTAAAGGAACTTGTTTCGGAATTAGAGAAAGGAAACCGCAAGGAAACAGCCGTTATTGAATATGATTTTAAGGGTGTAATGAAATATGCATCTTATTATATTACCAAGGATGGAAGTGCAATTATTGTTATCACGGCAGATGAAAATGAGATTCATGGAACGACCAGAATGGTCACGACCATGTGCTCGGTTGTGGGTGTGGTTGCGACAATCGTATTTACGGTTGTGGGATACCTGTTCATTACAATGATGTTAAAGCCGGTTGGACAGATTTCAGGAATTGTTGCCAAAATGTCTGATCTTGATTTTACCGCCAATGAAGGCTCTGATAAGCTCGTTAAGAGAAAAGATGAAATGGGTATCATGGCAAAAGCAGTTAGTCTTCTTCGCGAGGAATTAATTGCGGTTGTGGATGATATTAAAAAGCAGAGTGCAGAGCTTTATGCCGCATCGGACAGGCTGAATTCCAATGCAAGGGATACCAATTCCACCATGGAACAGGTAGAGAGTGCGGTAGGTGATATTGCAACCGGTGCAACCAATCAGGCAGAAGAGACACAGTCGGCAACGGAAAATGTTATTATCATGGGCAACATGATTGAAGAGACTACCAGTGAAGTTTCTGCATTAAAGATTAATGCAGATGGAATGAAACAGACAAGCGATGAAGCACAGAATATATTAAATGAACTGATGAAGGAAAATGAAAGAACCAGGGATTCCATTGAGGAGATTTACAGACAGACCAATACCACAAATGAGTCTGCGTTAAAGATTAAGGAGGCTACGGCATTTATTACTTCCATAGCCGAAGAAACCAATCTTCTTTCGTTGAATGCTTCCATTGAGGCAGCAAGGGCAGGAGAGCAGGGCAGAGGTTTTGCAGTTGTTGCGGCACAGATTCAGAAGCTTGCGGAGCAGTCCAGTGAATCAGCAAAAAAGATTGAGGAAATTACCAACATGCTCATTGCGGATTCCGGCATGGCAGTTGAAACCATGAAGGTGGTAAAAGAAAACATGGATGTCCAGAGCAATAAGATGTCACAGACCGACAAAATGTTTGAGACATTTAATTCCGGAGTTATTGCATCCATTGAAAGCGTGGATAATATCGCCTCCAAGACAGATGACCTGGATTCCTCAAGAGTCAAGGTGGTTGACCTTGTTCAGAGTCTTTCTGCAATTGCTGAAGAAAATGCCGCAAGCAGTCAGGAAACATCAGCTTCTGTTACCCAGGTCGGTGAAATTATTGCCAATATTTCAGATAATGCGGATCAGCTAAAAGACATCTCGAAACAGCTGGAGGAAGTAGTCAGCGTATTTAAATTATAGTAGTATAAAGTCATGTTTTAGTTAAATATTTTAAAGAGGAAGAGTCATCTTTTCCTCTTTATTTTTTTTCCTTCCATTGGGTATTATATCTACAGAATATTACTATGAAAGAAGGAAAAAATTTCACTTCCATCAACTGTATCAAGACGTCTGTGCCTTCCGCACATTCTCTCAGGATGCCATTGAACTCCCATGATGGGAAACTTTTTGTGACGGATTCCTTCGACCACGGAATCTTCGGCAGAATACTGAATTACTTCAAGCGGTTCGCCGATGACTTTGCAGCTTTGATGATGGGCACTGTTTACCGTAAACTCTTCACCATATAACCGGTATAGAAAAGAATCCCTGACGGCGATGGTTTTATGAATCTGATCTTGGTTGGTATATTGGTGGACGGAAGCGGTAGGAAGATTCTGGATGATTGTTCCGCCAAATTCCACATTGATAAGCTGCATTCCCTTGCAGATTCCGAGAATAGGCTTTCTGGCACTGATAAACTGTCTTAGCATGGTAAATTGTGCAGCATCAAGACCTTTATCGATATTTCGTGAACCCTGATTGGTTTCATGAAAATATTCGGGGTCAATGTCGCCGCCTCCCGGTAAAAGCAGACCGTCAAAGCCATCCGTATTAAAAATGGCAAGGGAATTTACCGGAGTCAGTCCGGAGAGCTCCAGAGCCTCCTTATAATTCATGAAGTTTTGTGGTTTACAGGGAACGATAATGTTCATGGCAGCCTCCAGCAGGGTTTGCTTATAATTTATGGTATTCCGGGAGGAAAATTTTGTGACTTTGTAATTTCTTTCCACCGGATGCATATAATAACTTAAGCCTAAAGTAGAAGTATGTGAAATCCGATGAAAACAGACAATGAATATCTGAAAAAGGCAGTACGTCTTCACCGGGAAAATCCGGTTGTAGACGCACATCTTGATTTGCCCGGGGAAATCTTACATAGAATTAGTAGTGGGGAACGAAACATTATTAAAAATTATTATCTTGGAAATTGGAAACGGGCAGGAATCAACCTTATTCTTGCAGCAATTTTTATTGAAGATGCAATGCTTCCGGAAATGGGACTTCGGAATGCAATGAATCAGATTGCATTTCTGAAGGAAGAAATTGCTTCCACGGATGATGTAATGCTGGTTAAAAATAAAAAAGATCTGGAAAAGGCAGTATCAAAAAACAAAATTGGTATTATCCTATATGCAGAAGGACTTGACTTTATCGGGAAAGATAAAAGTCTGATCCGGGTATTATATGATCTGGGTGTACGAGGAGCGTCCCTTACAGGGAGCAGAAATAATCTGTTGGGAACGGGATGCTGCAAGGCATCGGAATCGGTCCAGAAATATGGCGGTCTGACTTCTTTTGGCATTGAAGTGGTAGAAGAACTGGAACGGCAGGGGATGTTTATTGATGTCAGTCATTTGAATGATGATGGATTTAAAGAGTTATGCATTATTGCAAAAAGACCATTTATTGCCACCCATTCCTGCAGCCGGGAAGTGTATTTTCATTACCGGAATTTAACGGATGAGCAGTTGAAGAAACTGGCAAAACAGGGCGGAATCGTCGGAATGAACGGATGCAGGATGATAGTGGGGGTCGGCGAAAAAGATAATCCGATTCTGAGAATGTGTGAGCATGTTGAGCATGAGGTAAAGGTTATGGGAGCAGAGCATGTAGGGTATGGATTTGATTTTTGCGATTCCTATGACTGTGCCAGATTTCGAAGAACGGAGACCGAGCATCCGGATGACTGTCTTGGAAATCATTCGGGAATTCCGATACTCACGGCGTCCCTTTTAGTGAGAGGAATGGATGAGAAGGATGTTATTCGGATTATCGGGAAGAATCTTGTG
>CAMEUH010000234.1 GCA_945938055.1 uncultured Eubacteriaceae bacterium
TCCGAACTGCACTTGTTGCACAAACACGGTAATCACGAATTCCATAAGATTTCATGATTTTGCAGAAATCATATAACACCTCACAGACTTCATCAATCAGTTCAAAATCAATGTATCTCTCATTATAGGAGTTCTTTCCAAGTTCGATGACATGTGCCACACGCTCGATTTCTTTAATTCCTTTTCTGGCACTGATTTCATAAATCTTCATTTCCACTTCATAAGAACCCACTTCAATCGCCGCAAACATTTCCACAGACATGTATTTCTTCCTCACTTCCATGTTGCCATTTCTTTCATCGGCTTTTACCGTTTAATAGTTACCAAGAAGCCGGATGGATAATGCTTCCTCCTCAATTCCCCTTAAAGCATTCATGACTGCCGCATCATCGATATTTCCCATAAAATCCACGAAAAAACGGAACTGCCATGCCCTTCCTTCAATCGGTCTTGACTCAATCTTGGTCATGTTCAGTCCATTATAAATAATATGACTTAGCATGTCATAGAGACTTCCGGCAGTATGCTCCGTCTCAAAGCAGATACTAACCTTTCCAGCATCCTTTACAAACATTCTTTTATTGGTAAGAATCACAAACCTTGTGGTGTTATTATCATCCGTGTTGATTTTCTCCCTGATAACCGAAAGTCCGTATGTCTTTGCCGCCTCTACACTTGCAATTGCCGCGTGGCTGATGTCTCCTTCCTCTACCACACGTTTTGCACTCAGAGCCGTATTTGCCTGTTCAATCTGCTCCCAGTCTTTATGATTTTCCAGGAACTTCTGACACTGCATCAATCCCTGCGGATGAGAAAATACTGCTTTAATGTCCTCTTCCCTTGCTCCCGGAAGTCCAAGCAGTGCATGTTCAACCTTCACATAGGTCTCTGCTATGATATAATTGCCATACTGCGGCAGTAAGTCATACACGTCGCTGACAATTCCCGCCGTGGAATTTTCAATCGGAAGAACAGCATAATCTGCTTCTCCATTCTTCACTGCTTCCATGGCGTCCCGGAATGTCTTCACATTATAATTGTCCACATCCTCACCAAAGAAACGCTTCATGGCAATGTAAGAATATGCACCCGGAACACCCTGATATACCACTCTGCAGTTTTTCTTATTAATTTCATCAATTGCCGTATAATCCTCTCTCAGGGTCTGACCCATGGACTCTAACAGCATATACTGATATTTACGGCTTGTTGCCATAATCTGCGTAAAAATCTCATTAATCCCGTGCTTGTTCATCTCATTGGAAACAAGTCCCGCAATCTTCTCCAGTTTTTCCTGTTCCCTTTGCGGGTCCAGAACCTTCTTTCCGGTCTCAATCTTATATTTTGCCACACTTGTGGTAAGCTCCATTCTCCTCTCAAAAAGCTTTACAAGCTCTCTGTCAACTTCATCAATATCTTTTCGAATTTCCTGTAAATCTAACATAGCTCCTCCGGTAAATCTTTAATCTTTCCATATTTTATCATAAGTCCTTTTATTTTTCAATTTTCCTGTTACAACTGTTTTAATCTATGTTATACTAAAGTAGGAATAAAAAAGGAGTGAGGAAGTATGTCAGATAAATTAAGAAAAAGACTCTATATCAGCTGGTTTCTTATTCTGGCAGTTGTGGCGGTTTCTGCAATCATTTACCTTAACCGGACTGTTTATAATCCGGAGAATGCCGTTGGGAATACTGCCGGAAACCTGAATAATAACGGAATGTTTTGTGAATATAACGGAAAGATTTATTTTGCCAATCCCTACGACAAGAACAGCCTGTACTCCATGAATCTGGACTGTTCCGGTATCCGGAAATTAAATTCAGACTCCGTCAGCAGTATAAATGTCTATGGAAAGTATATTTACTATATTCGTAACAATTATTCCGCAGAAACGGCTGCTGCCATCTTCCGTGGAAATCTTCTTGGAGTCATCCGCACCAATTTAAACGGTCAAAAACCAAAATCTTTATACGATTCCACAGCAGGTGTCATTACACTTTATGGAAACCATATTTATTACCAGCACTATTCCAATGAAGATGCCTTGTCCTTTTATAAAGTAAAAATTAATGGAAAAGAAAATGTCCGCATAACAGACGAAGACTGGTATCCGGCAAGCATTTACAACGGCGAGCTGTATTATACCAACACAAACGGTGACCATGCCATTTATGCCTATAACCTGACTTCAGGCCATTCCCGCCTTGTTCTGGATGCCAATGCCTATATGGTTGACATGCAGGGAAACTATCTTTATTACATTGATTTAGCGGGTAACTATTCTCTGGTTCGTGTCAACACACAGACTTTGGAACGAGAGCTCCTGGTTGACGGCAGAAACGGAAAGTGCATCAGCTATAACATCTGGGGAAACTCTCTGTTTTATCACGTAGAGGGGGATTCTCCTGCATTGTATCGCATGAACACCGACGGAACCAATGTGGAATTCATTAAATATGGTAATATTACCAACATCAGCTGCACCTCCACCTACACGTTCTTTGAAATGTATGGAACCTCTACGTTGTATCGTGTTCCAACCAGCGGTGCTGCCAATGTGGAATTAGTTACGATTCAATAAATGTTTCAGTCGTTCTGATATCTGCGCCAGTTCATATGCACAGACAGGAATCAGCGTAAAAATGTATGGATAAACATACTGGCTTTTTCCTTCCCAGAAAAGATGCACCAGGACGCCTCCTATCAGATACAGCAATGCATAATCCGCTTTCTCCTTCCTGTTTTTCCTGTCCGCCATGTATGCCACGGCAAGAAACAGCAGGATGAGAAGATAAGATTTCATCAGACCGCTTACTGTTTTTTCCACTATTCCGCCGTCATATAAAGACTTTAACGGCAAGGTATGTACATTCTGCCCACATGTTCGCAAAGGACCGCTCCAAACGGACTGAAACAGGGGGTCACACCAGACAGACGCAAATTTTTTCCCAAAATATACCGCTGCTTCTTTCGGATTATTTGAAAAATAAGTAATGTTCGACTTTAGCAGTTCTAATGCCATTTCTTTTGTTTTCTCCGTATCAAGTCCTGCCTCGTTAAATGCCCATTCATCATATCCATTATGCCATCCCGGTGCCATCATCTGATTATCCGGATCGGTTCCCATGGCAATAAATGTAATATTCGGTGTTCCATCTCCAAGTGTGATTCCGCTCTCCAATTCATAGAACCACACAACGGCCTTTGACGAAAGACTTACCAGAACCAGCAGGCAAATAACTGCAACAAGCGGCTGATATTTCTGATGTTTTAACATGTGCAGAAGAAATACTATCCCCATGGCAATAACACCAATCATAAAATTTCCCTTTAAAACAGTACTGCACACAGCTGTCAGAATACAAAGTACCAGTTCTTTCTTCCCATCTGTAAGAAAATATTTCTGCTGAAAATAAAATGCCATGGTAATAGCAAAAAATCCAGGGATCAGACCATATGCAAAGGTCTGGAAAAAGAACTGCGGAAGAAAACAAAAGGACATAAAAATTGTCAGCAGGTTTATTTCATGCTTTTGTCCGAAAAGCAAATCAGAAATCTTCCACGTAAAATAGTTGATTCCCAAAATTTCCATCAGATTCATAAAGAAAATAAACTTAGGATTTTTACTGAAAAATCCTAATATTCTCTCATAGGTAACCATCCCCAGTTGATATGGATGTCCATAGAGATTTTTCCCTGGTTCTAAAAAAGAAAAATCCTTTAACGCGGCACTATTTGCTGCATCGT
>CAMEUH010000235.1 GCA_945938055.1 uncultured Eubacteriaceae bacterium
ACAGGAAATATGCAGGTGTAGCTGCATTTTACGAGATGGAAAGTGGAGCTGGCGAAGGAACAGACCGGATTAAGGGACTGATGACGGACCTCAGGAAAAATCTGGACCAGGAAGAAGACGAAATGGCATTGGTATTTTATACGAAATACGAGACAAAGCTTGGTGGAAAGGAACACTATCAGGATGTCATGAATCGTTTTCGCACGGCTGCAGGAAGAAAGGAAAAGAACAACGCATATTTCATGGCGGCAGTCATTGAGGGCATTGAATCCGCTGATCAGGCAGTTTATGAGTATTATGATGGGTTAAAACGTCTGTTTAAGGATCGCATGGGAAAAATCCTGAGAGAGGAAGAACTGGATATTAATGATAAGGCATTGGCCGCATTTGCAATTTTAAAGGCTTGCCGGATGAAGGTCATTCTTTCAGAAAAGTATGAAAAGACAGCGTTAAAGTGGTATGAAGAAGTTGCCGGAGAGCTTAGTTCAAAGGATTTGAATCAGGGCGCAGCAATGATGCTGGTAGCAGAACGAGGATTACATTAGGAGGGAACTCATGGAATTAAAATTAGTGGTAAAGACATCTCGTTGCGTTGTAGTGGAACTGACGGATGCGGGAAAATATTATACGGAAAAGGAATATGATATTTATGTAAATGGAGAGAAACGTATTACCGGAAATAAGGTAGTGACATCCATTTATGATTTAACACCGGATACAGAATATGTCATCAGTGCGAAGTATGAAGAGGAAGAGATTGAACCGATTAAGGTGAAGACGGATTACCAGTTTGTGACATTAAATGTTAAGGATTTTGGTGCTTATGGTGATGGGGAACATGATGATACCTGTGCAATCCAGGCAGCAATCATGGCATGTCCGAAGGACAGCAGGGTACTGGTTCCGGCAGGTACCTTTAAGATTACATCTATTTTCTTAAAGAGTGACTTAACGCTGGAACTCGGTAAAGGAGCAGTATTATCGGCCTTTACGGATAGAACGAAGTTCCCGATTTTCCCGGGAATCATAGACAGCTATGATGAAAAGGAAGAGTATAATCTTGGCTCCTGGGAAGGAAATCCTCTGGACATGTTCAGCGGCATTATTACTGGAATTAACGTTGAAAACGTTGTCATTACCGGTGAAGGTGTGATTGATGGGTGCGCAGATTTTGATAACTGGTGGTTTGAGCCAAAGATTCGTAAAATTGCGTGGAGACCGAGACTGGTATTTATCAGTCACTGTAAAAATGTTACGCTCCAGGGAATTACTGTCCAGAATTCTCCATCATGGACGCTGCATCCTTATTTTTCGGAGAATTTAAAGTTTGTGGATGTGAAGATTAAAAACCCATTTAATTCTCATAATACTGATGGACTGGACCCGGAAAGTTGTAAAAACGTGGAAGTGATAGGAACATATATTTCTGTGGGTGATGATTGTATTGCGATTAAATCCGGCAAGATTTACATGGGCAAGAAGCTTAAAAAACCGACAGAGAACATGATAGTAAGGCAATGCTGCATGCGTGACGGACATGGAGCAGTTACCGTGGGAAGTGAAATTGCTGCAGGCGTCAAAGAGGTTACTATTCGGGATTGCCTGTTCATGAATACGGACAGAGGACTTCGTGTTAAGACCAGACGAGGACGTGGAGAGGATTCTGTTCTGGATAATATCACATTTGAAAATATTGACATGGATAATGTCATGACACCGTTTGTGGTAAATAGTTTTTATTTCTGTGACCCGGATGGAAAGACGGAATATGTTTCATCAAAGAGCCCACTTCCGATTGATGACAGGACACCAAGTATCCGCAGGCTTACCTTCCGAAATATCAAAGCAGAGAATTGTCATGTGGCGGCGGCATACATTACGGGACTCCCGGAGCGTAAGATTACCTGTCTTACCTTTGAAAATGTTACCGTTACCTATGCAAAGGATGCAAAGAGTGGTGTAGCTGCCATGATGATTGGATGCGATGAGTCCTGTAAGGCAGGAATTCATGCGATGAATGTGGAAAAACTGGTTTTAAAAGATGTTCACATTGATGGCTGTGAAGGTGAGGCTGTAATCGCAGAAAATGTAGATGAAATTGAGAAAAATGAATAAAATTCGTGGTGAGAGTGATGATTAGAAATCCAAAAGAAGATCATGCAGAAGAACGGTTTATTGAGAGCTTTCAAAAGTATAAGGACAATCCTTTGAAGATTCTTCTCAGTATTTACCGGGGAAATTATAGTAAGTTTCTGCTCTCGGTGTTTTTCTTCGTGATTAAGCACAGTCCGGTCTGGATGGCGCCGATTGTGCTGGCAAATATTATTAATTATGTAACCTTAGGCGTTGATCACTGCATGGAAAAGGTGTTGTTAAATGTAGGTTTAATGATATTTTTGATTATGCTCAATGTACCAATGAATTATTTGTATGTGAAGTATAAGAGCCTTGCAGTGCGTTATGCGGAAACGGGTCTTCGTGGGGCTTTGGTAAAGAAGCTGCAGCAGCTTTCTATTTCTTATCATAAGAACATGCAGTCAGGACGTCTGCAGTCCAAAATCATGCGTGATGTAGAAGCGGTAGAAACACTTTCCACGCAAATGTTTGTGAGTATTCTGAATATTGCATTGAATATTGTCATTGCCATGGCGGTGACGGTTTCAAAGAGCGTGATTGTATTTCTGTTCTTTGTTCTGACAGTTCCGGTTGCAGCCATTACGATGGTTACGTTTAAAGGGGTCATCAAGAAACGGAATCAGGAATTCCGTAAGGAAATGGAGAGTACTTCGGCACGTGTCATGGAGATGGTGGAATTGATTCCGGTAACCAGGGCACATGCGCTGGAGGAGGAAGAAGCCAATAAAGTCAGTAAACATTTGCTGGAAGTGGCGGAGAAAGGATATCGGCTGGATTTGATTCAGTCAACCTTCGGTTCTGTGGGCTGGGCAGTATTTCAGATTTTTCAGATTATATGCCTTGCATTTTCTGCATACCTTGCCTTTAACGGAAAGATTCTTGTGGGAGATATTGCGTTGTACCAGAATTATTTTTCCACGATTGTACAGCAGGTTTCTGCTGTGATTACCCTGATTCCTACCATTACAAAGGGGCTGGAATCTGTCCGTTCCATTGGGGAAGTGCTGGTTGCTGAGGATGTGGAAGAGAACGAAGGAAAGCTTGTTGTGGAGGATGTGCAGGGGGTATTTGAATTTCGCAATGTAGAGTTTCGCTATAATAAAGATGCAAAACCAGTTCTTCACGGATTGAATCTTAAGGTGGAAAAGGGAGAAACCATTGCACTGGTAGGAGAATCCGGGGCAGGAAAGACAACGATTCTGAATCTTGTCGTGGGATTTGACATGCCAGATCAGGGCGAAGTGCTTCTGGATGGCAGATCTTTAAAAGAAATTGATTTGCGTAGTTACCGAAAGCATCTTGCAGTCGTACCACAGAATACTATATTATTTTCTGGTACAATACGGGATAATATTACATATGGAATTCGTGAAGTAGATGATGATACGCTGATGGAAGTGGTGAAAGCGGCAAATCTAATGGATCTTGTGGAGTCCCTTCCAAATGGACTGGATACCGTGATTGGCGAGCATGGAGGAAAGCTTTCCGGTGGACAGCGACAGCGAATCGCCATTGCAAGGGCGTTAATCAGGAATCCGCAGGTAATTGTGCTGGATGAGGCTACCTCGGCGCTGGACAATGAGACGGAGGCGGCCATCATG
>CAMEUH010000236.1 GCA_945938055.1 uncultured Eubacteriaceae bacterium
TCGGATGACGGCATGGTGAGGGTTGACGGCGAGTCATATTTTACGGAGGAGCAATTGTGGGGAATCCGGGAAAATTTAGTAACACAGATGCTGGAAATTCTTCTTTATCCATGGTCAGAAGCCGGCCCGGAGATTATGTCTTCCGTGAATCCGGATTCGCACTGCGCAGGAATGAAGGCACAGGTTATCCGGGTAATTAATAATAAGATTTACTCCTGTGAAATCGGAATGGTGCAGGTTGACGCATTTATGGATTCGAACGGCTGGCTGGGAAGCGCATTTATATTATTTGACACAGAGAGCTATAAAATTCTTTTCCTGTCATTAAGCAGACCATATGAGGGGGAAGATTTGATGGATTTCGGACCGGATTATGAAATACTGTATGAGGAAAATCTAACCAATTATTATAAAGAGGCGGGAGTCTCACCGGAGAACATGGAATGTATTTTCGAATCGGCTGTTGTCTATTTTGCGGCGTATGGGAAAGATTCCTTCTCCGAGCACTGTGTGCTGGCAGAGCTGAACGACATATTTTCACAATATCTTGTCAACGGACCGGAGAAAATAGGCATCACCACGATAATCGACTGACGCCGGTATCAGAATCATGCGGATACAAAAAAGATACAGGAATTGTGCAAAAAAGATACATTTTCGTGCGGGGAATGATACAACCTCCCTGTAAGATGATTTTAGAATCTTACGTGGAGGTTGTATCATGCAGAGACGGAGAAGAAAAAGAAGACATAAAAGAAGCAGAAGAAGAGCACTTCATAATAAAATGCTCTGGGTTGTTATTTGGATGGCTGTCATTTGTTCCTGGAAGGATATTCAGACAGCGGGAAGATTTCTGGCAGGAGGAACGAAAGAGGATGCGGCACAGATGAAAAACACCGTGAATAATACTGTTTATTCCAGCCCAAGCGAGGAAGAACGAAAGGGCGGAGCGTTTATTACCATGAAAGGCTTGTCGCAGGATGGAATTCCTACCGGCTGTGAATCGGTTAGTACAGTCATGGCATTACAGTTCATGGATGTTGAAATTACACCGGAAGAATTTATTAGGAATTATCTTCCCTGTGAAAACTTCTGGAAGGAAGATGGAAAAATTTATGGTCCAAATCCCAAAGAATGTTTTGCGGGAAATCCATATGAAGCAGGAAGCCTTGGATGTTTTGCGGGTGTCATTGAGAAAAGTCTGAAGGACATGAAGAAAGCGAATTACCCGGGAATGGAAAATATCCGGATAGAAAATGTTTCGGGAATGGAGTTAAGAGAACTTGCTGAAACCTATATTAGCAGGAAAATACCTGTGATTGTCTGGATAACGATTGATATGGAACCTTCTTATGAGGGGATGGAATATTACCTGGAGGATGGAAGTCTGTATGTATGGCGTGCAAGAGAACACTGCATGGTATTATGCGGGTTTGACAGAAATCAGTATTATCTGATGGATCCGCTATCGGATGGAAGGATGGTTTCTTATGCTCTGGAAACGGTGGAAGCACGGTATGAGGAGTTAGGGATGCAGGCGATTGTTCTGGAACCTGACAGAAACGAAACTTAATTTAATTAAGTTTTATAGAAAATCCATTGACAAATAATTTTGTGAGAACTATTATAAGTTTAATTTAGAAATCAGTATATTAGACGAAGGAGTCACCGGGTCTGATATGCTGATTTTTTTGTTTATAAAAGGGAGGAATGGATATGGAGAATCTTGGTTATTACAATGGAAAATTTGGACCACTTGAAGAAATGATGGTTCCGATGGATGACAGGGTATGCTGGTTTGGAGATGGCGTTTATGATGCAGGTCCATGCAGAAACTATAAGATTTTCGCCATTGATGAACATATTGACCGGTTCTTTAACAGTGCGGCACTTCTGGATATTAAAATGCCGGTTACCAAACAGGAATTAAAAGACCTTTTAAATGACCTTGTAAAGAAAGTGGATACTGGTGATTTATTCGTCTATTACCAGGTAACAAGAGGTACTGGAATCCGGAATCATGCCTTTACGGAAGGACCCGGTAATTTATGGGTCATGTTAAAACCAGCGGTAATTTCTGACGGAATCGAGCCGATTAAGCTGATTACGGTAGAAGATACAAGATTTTTTCACTGTAACATTAAGACGTTAAATCTGATTCCATCTGTCATGGCAACGGAAAAGGCGAAGGAGGCAGGATGTCAGGAGGCGGTATTCTATCGTCCGGGCGGAAGGGTTACGGAATGTGCACACAGCAATGTACATATTATTAAAGATGGAAAGCTTTATACGGCACCAACCGATAATCTGATTCTTCCGGGAATTGCAAGGGCACATTTAATCCGGATGTGCAAGAAGTTAAACATCGCAGTGAGTGAAACTCCGTATACGCTGGATGATTTGTTTCAGGCGGAAGAGGTTATTGTCACAAGTTCCAGCAATCTTTGCCTTCATGCCTGTGAAATTGATGGAAAACCGGTTGGAGGAAAGCAGCCGGAAATGATGGAGCTTCTTAGAAAATCCCTGCTGGATGAGTTTTTGGAAGAAACCAGTGAATAGAAAGCGAAGGTGAGAAAAATGCTGGCAAAAAAGTTTCTTCCTGCCGGAGATTGTGCAATGGTAGTGGAGTTTGGAAATGTGATTGATGAGAACATAAATGATAAGGTTCATGCCCTTGCAGAATGGATTACAAAACAGGAGATGAAAGGTGTGGAAGAGCTTTTGCCTACATTTCGCTCACTGATGATTTATTATAATCCCGGGGTCATTCATTTTCATGAACTGAAAGAGAAAATAGAGGAATGGAAAGAAGAACCGGATTCTCAAAAGACAGGGACAAAATCGATTATTAAAATACCATGTTGTTATGGAGCACGGTTTGGATGCGATCTTGCCGACATGGAGAAAATCACGGGAATGGACCGGGATGAAATTATACGAATACACAGCAGTGTGGATTACAAAATTTATATGCTGGGGTTTCTTCCGGGATTTGTGTATCTGGGCGGACTGGATCCGCGAATTGAGGCACCAAGGCTTAAGACTCCGCGCATTAAAATTGCTCCGGGATCTGTCGGCATCGGAGGGAACCAGACGGGAGTTTATCCGATGGCATCGCCTGGAGGCTGGAGACTGATTGGAGGGACTCCGGTGGATTTCTATAACCCGGAGCGAAAAGAACCAATTTTGTGTAAATCCGGAGAATATATTCGTTTTGTGCCGGTGACGATTGATGAGTATTATGATATCCGGCATCTTGTAATCAAGGGACAATATGAGCCGGAGCGGATGATTATGAACCAGATGGAACCGGAAACGATGAAAACAGGGAACGGAGGCGGTGCAAAATGAGCATGAAGATACTGGCTGCAGGACCCCTTAGTACCATTCAGGATAAGGGGAGATTTGGATATCAGAAGTCGGGAATTGGAACGAGTGGAGTCATGGATCAGGATGCATATGAGACTGCAAATTTTCTGGTGGGAAATGAGAACGGCGAAGCGGTAATTGAAGCAACCCTCATGGGGCCGACTATTGAATTTGAAGAAGAATGTATCTGTGCCATAACCGGTGCGGACATGACTCCGCTACTGGATGGAATACCCGTTGAAAATTATAAGACATTCCGGGCAATGCCGGGACAGATTCTTGTAATGGGAATGGCAGTTAATGGCTGCAGAAGCTATCTTTCTGTCATGGGTGGAATCGATGTACCAATCGTCATGAACAG
>CAMEUH010000237.1 GCA_945938055.1 uncultured Eubacteriaceae bacterium
CGGTAAAATAACAGATTGCATTCGCATCATTCAGACTCTTCTTATTTCGGACGGCAAGCAGATTGACATACTGGAGATAGTCATTTTCATCAATAAAACTCCCAGAATAACGGAACCTTTTCCCGAACTTCTTATAACGGATATAATTCCATCCAAGCACCCGGATATCCGAAACATCCATGTCATTGACCAGCTCATCCAGAACATAATATCCCCAGAGATACTTATCGGCTTCTTCCATGATTTGAACCTTTACCTTGGTGTTGTCTCCGTAACCCATCTGTCTTAACGCACCCAGAACGGCTTTTTTAACCTGTCTGCGCTTTTCCTCATTATTTTTGTCCTCCTGCTCCAATAGCGATTTGTTCGATGACTCAACCGCATTTTTGACAATGGAAAGCATCAGACGTCGGATTTCCTTCTCATTCTCTGTCTCACTCATTGATGCACAATAATGCTCCGTAGCATTTTCCGCAATCATGTTTCCTCTTCCGTGTGAATTAAATAGTGCCATAAACCTCCTTTTCCGGTAATAAAACCAGTAAAATTAATATTATATATTCAGAAAAAACAAGAAACGGTGTATAGGGTATGCTCTCCTCCTTTCTTCCCGCCAGTTTTCTGAAAATACCAAAATAAACAGAACTGAAAAACATCATCAGAAGCATCCATTCCAGGTGATGCTTCATTCCGGGAATTGCCTCAAACAAACAATAAGAAACCATTAAGAATTCACTGTCGCCTTTACAAAAGGCTCCCTTTCTTTCACAAAGAATCACAAAGAACCAGAAGAACAAAAACGAAAGACACCCCAGAATAGAAACCAGTCCATCACGTAACAGCAATAGACAGCAAATCAGAAAAACCAGTCGGTTTACCATCACATACACACATCCGGTCAGCAAATCCACCCATGCCGTCACATTCCAGTAAACTGCCGTAAGCAGTGACTTCAAAATAGCTTCCAATCCTCCTGCTCCCTGCATTGTGCCAAGATATCCCATAAAGAGAAGTCCTTCTGTTACTGCAGCAAGAAGAATACCATTTAACGTCAGTTGGAATTGCATTTCTTCATCCTGTCTTTGAAAGAAACGAACAAGAAAATAACTAATCACAATTTGCCCTCGGAATCGTGCGGATAATCTGATTTCCAAGATTTTTATCTGTAATGATTACCCTGGATGCAATATTTCCTGCCCGGTCCCTTGCCTGTAAAACAAATCCAAGAGTATCCGGTTCGTTTTCATATCGGTAGTCCAGTGCAAATTCTGCATTTTCTCTGTAGGGTGTTCTTCGCATGTCAAGAAACGTATTCTGTGCATTCGATGGATTGATTTTTAGAAGAACCGGGCCACTGGTTGCATCCTCACACCATACATGAATTCCATCCCGGTCATCATACAGGCATTCTTTGCCCGTATCATGGGGAGAATCCGTATAAAGAACAGGCGGAGTATAATCAAAGCCAAACCGGTATCCGGCAACACTTCGATTACCGCTATAATCCCATACCCGTATTTCCCACGTAAACATTCCCTCATACAAGTTATCCCTGATTTTTCCAAACGTGTAGGTATATTCATAATGTTCCATTCCATCATTTTCAAACTCAATACTCTCATGCAGAATCTCTCTTGTTTCTAAAATCTGGACCAGTTGAATCAATGCAATTCCTCCATTGCGGTTATCCCATATATCAAAGGTCACCGTTATGGGATGGTTAAACCATTTTTCGTGCAAATTTTCATCCGTTACCACAAACGGTGGCTCCATGTCAATCCATTTGGCATAAATCGTAACATTCCGGCGTTCCAATGCCTCCCTGTCCGGATTCACCAGATCTTTTTCCGAAACAGGCAATGTTAATTGTGCATCGTAATACCAGCCGCCAAAGACCAGTCCCCATTTATGAGGAAGTGGAAGCTCTACACTTTCCTTCGGAAGATTTTCATAATATTCCGTACTGACATGGTTACAATACTCTGAATCCAGCCCATTTCCATATGTTGTCCCATATTCCATTCTGATTTCCCGGGGATTCATTTCCAGTCCTCCATTCGTCTCAAAATATACCGTAAAAATTCCATCCCATTCATATCCCCGAAACCCTTCTCCTGACTGTTCCCTGACTGCGTTCAGCAATCCGGCATCCGGTGATTTTACAAAGAGCAGATAATCATTTTCCTGCGCAATGTTTCCAAAAGGCATTCCCTGTAACAAAAGTGTTTCTGCCTCACAGGAAAGAACACCCCGGACATGGATACAATTTTGAAAGGAATTGTACAGATAATTAATATTGGCTGGAATATTCTGAATCGTAATCAGACTGGTACAGTCTGCAAACGTACCAACTAAAGAAAAAATATTCGGGCAAACCGTCAAATCCGGCGTCACAAGGAGACTACTGCATCCGGCAAACGTCAATCCAAGACCGCTGGCCTGTGTTAATACCTTCTCATCTCCTTTTTTCTGATAAACATCATCACGAAGTCCTGATGGAAGATAGGGTGGAATCCTTATAGACCTGCAATCAGAAAAAGTATACTGCATGGTAACCACAGAATCAGGAATCATCCCACAAGTTTCTAATTTCTCACATCCCATGAAGGTTGCGCTCATGTCCGTTACTCCATCCGGAATATCCGAATAGCTTTCCAGATTCACGCAATTCACAAACCATGAATTCAAACTTGCACCATACTCAAAATGATACAGGGATGCACCGGTAAAGACACACTCAAAATACACTCTTCGAATCTGCTCCCGATAACGGTCCCATGGGCATTTTCGATCATATTCTTCCATTCCCTGCGGTCTGTAAGCAGCCCCTGGTCCTACGCCCCGAACAACAAAATTCCCTTCCGAATCAAGTGACCACGTCAGTGTTCCTGACCTTTTTCCTTCCGTATCGGTAACATATCCGCCAGCAATTTCCTGTGCCGAAATCCTTTCCGTACCAGATAACAGAAGCCATCCAACGATAAACAGCATGCAAAAGATCTTTCTCTTATGCAGTAAATTAAATTTTGTCCAAAAATAAATTATAACCTCCTCCTTTATTCATAAAAATTTAAAAGATGAAAAATGAATGATTCATTCAAGAAAAAAGAATAATTCTTAATGTGATGTACATCATAATACATCTGTTTTATTTTGTCAAGAAAAAAATAACCTTTGAATTCATTTCGAAATTCAAAGGTCTTAGTGCAGAAGATGGGAGTTGAACCCACACGTAGTCACCTACGGCAGATTTTGAGTCTGCTGCGTCTGCCATTCCGCCACTTCTGCATATGATAGAATCTGTTTTGCGCCCGAACAAATGATATTTTATCATATTGTATTTCAATGTGCAACAAATTTTTGTTAAAATCCTCATATAAAATAGCAAAGGGAAAGTCTTCAAACCTTCCGTTTAAAACTTTCCCCTGCTATACGGCCATAGATTATTTTTCTTGAGCTCTAAATATTCGTCATAAGCCTTCTCAAGAATCGCTTTTTCATTTGGAAACTTTAACAGATGATAAGCTTCATGAAACTTATAAAATCCGGAATCCACAAAAAACTCTTCTTTCTGAGGTTTACTATGATAACTATCCGTCGTCATCAGATACCAGTGCACGTCTTTTTCTACAATATCGGAAGGAGTATTAAATGAATAAGAACTCTTGCCCACATACTTAATAATCTTACCGAGATCGGAAGAGCACAC
>CAMEUH010000238.1 GCA_945938055.1 uncultured Eubacteriaceae bacterium
CATCGGTATACTGAGGCATATGGAGTGGAATTAAAGCCGGGAACTGAGGAATTTCTTCGGGATTGCAAGGAAAAGCATTACCGTATTGCACTGGCAACTACCAGTAACATGGAACGGGCGTTGGACTTTCTTACAAAAGGAGGAATCCGGGAATATTTTGATGAAATTCTTACCGGTGACCGTGTCTTAAAGGGTAAGCCGGACCCGGAAATCTATGAAAGAGCAGCAGAAGGCCTTAGACTTTCCCCAATGGAATGCTATGCAGTAGAGGATTCTTTCAATGGTGTCCGTTCTGCTTATTCCGCAGGCTGCAGGGTTATCATGGTAAGAGACAGGGATGTGCCTGACAGTGAGATGGAACAGAAAACTTACAAAATTCTGCCTTCACTGGAATCTTTTGTGCTGGAGAATGCAGAATCAATTCGGATAGTGGACAAGAATTAAGAAATTCCAATAAATTTTGACTGTCTTGTTTACAAATCCACCAAGAAACGATATAATATACTCTATGTGACAATCCAATTATAAAGAGAGGTTCATCATGAAGAAGGTTTTAAGAAAAATTAAAGATTTATATATTCGTTATACGGACAAGATTAGCTACCGCTATAATTATAATAAATTAAATAAATACATGGTATCCAAGGGACGCAAGACAAGCATGTCGGATGACAATGCTTATCCAGCATTGTGCCATGCGGCCTCTGAAGACGAGAAGTTTTTCAAGGATTTCCGGAGAAACTTCATTTATAATCGTGTATTAGAGCATGTTCCACAGTATCAGGGACAAGAGTATCTGGATGTAATCAACCGGAATGACAAGGTAAAATTTACCGATGCTGACTGGGATAACTTCCGAAAGAATGACTTGTATGGTAATCCGAGAGTATTTCCTTATGAAATTAACGGCCGTACCTTGGTGCTTTCGCCTACGACCCTTCGTTATGCCAAGGTGTTACAGGATATCCTGATGCTATTTGACACGGACAAGCTTCATTCCGTGGCTGAAATTGGTATTGGATATGCCGGTGAGTGCAGGGTGCTTACAAGTTATTTAGAGGGAATTGAGCGTTATTCACTTTTTGACCTTCCAGAGGTTCTTGGGCTGGCAAAGAGATATCTGAGCAAGTTTGGAAGCACGGATAAGATTCGGTTTGTGGATGGCACCAATATCGATGTAGAAGACGAATATGATTTTGTAATCAGCAATTATGCATTTTCTGAGTTGATTCGTGATGTACAGGATATTTATCTTGAAAAGGTGATTTTAAAATCCAAGGCAGGCTACATGACATGGAATTCTCTTTCCTGTGATGTGCTGGATGGATATACCTTAAAGGAACTGCTTGAAAAGATTCCGGGTTCCTCCGTAATCGCGGAAGAACCGCTGACAGCCACAAATAATTGCATTATCATCTGGGGAAATAAATAAACAAAAGAAAAGGTGTTCCTTAGGGACACCTTTTCTTTTATCAAAAAGGGAGTATCACAAAAATGGAAACTTTGGTATTTGTAGGGATGATTCTGGTGGCCTTAATCTATGTAAGCATAAAGACACAGAAGGAAATCAGGGCAAAAAATCTGGAAAAAATAAAAAAAGAATATGATGAAGAACTGGAACGGGAGTTATCCTATGAAGAATATGAGAATCTGAAAGCTTATTTCCGTGCGGTTTCGGCGGACTTTGAAAATGTGATTGATGATGATACCTGGGATGACCTTAACATGGATGCAGTCTTTATGCAGTTAAACAGTACAAATTCCTCCGTGGGAAGGGAATATCTGTATGCTTGCCTGCGTCATCCACGCATGGATAAAAAATATCTGGAAGAAACAGATGCAATGGCAGAGGGGTTTCATGCAAACCCGGATATCCGGTTAAAGGTTCAGGAGGAATTCTTAAATCTTGGTTATGCCAATCGAATTAGTGTATATACCTACCTGAAAAATATTATGGAACTGGAGAATTATTCCAGCTGGATTCATTACGGAAGTTTGATTTTTCTGGTTATGTCCATTTTGGTAATGAATTATTATCGCGCAGACGTTGGGATTATCCTGGCGATTCTGGCGCTTGCCGTAACAATTATTTCGTATTTTAAGGAAAAAGCGAGAATTGAGAGCTACTATTATTGCGTGAAATGGATTGTTCAAATGATTCAGACATCCAAAAGTCTTGTGAAGTGGAAAATGCCATTCTTAAATCAGTATCAGGAAGAACTGAAAGACATGTTAAAGGATATTGGAGACCTTCCAAAGAATATGTTTCTGATTACAACAGGAAAGAACATGACGGGCTCCCTGGCAGAAATCATCATGGATTATGTACGCATTTTAACGCATGTGGATTTGATAAAATTTAATCATCTTCTTTTAAAGGTCAAGAAGCATCAGACAGAAATTATGAGGATGTATGAAATTCTTGGGCATGTGGAAACATCCATTGCCATTGCGGCATTTCGAAATAAGCTGACCGTATGGTGTAAGCCTGTATTGGAGAGAGGAAGTGCTTATGAGGCAAACGGACTGTATCACATGCTTTTGGAGAATCCGGTTGCCAATTCCATAAAGGCAGATGGTTGTGTGCTTCTTACCGGTTCGAATGCTTCCGGCAAATCAACATTTTTAAAGTCGGTTGCAGTGAATGCGTTATTATCCCAGACGATATTTACCAGTACGGCACCGGAATACCGGGGGGATTTTTACCGGATTGTTTCTTCCATGAGCCATAAGGATGATATTATCAATGGGGACAGCTATTATATGGTGGAGATTAAGGCATTAAAAAGGATTATCAATCTTGCGGATGAGTCCGGCGAAAAGGTGCTCTGTTTTCTGGATGAGGTACTGCGTGGTACAAACACGGTGGAACGGATTGCAGCATCCACGCAGATACTACGAAGCTTTCCGAGAAAAAATGCTCTTTGCTTTGCGGCAACCCATGATATTGAACTGACAAAACTTTTGGCAGATTTTTATGAGAATTATCATTTTGATGAAAGCTTTGAAAATAATGATGTCAAATATAATTATATCCTGAAAAAAGGCCCTGCGGTTACAAGAAACGCCATTAAGCTTCTGGCTCAGACCGGTTATGATAAGGAATTGATAGAGGATGCGGTCCGGATGACGGAGATTTTTGAGCAAACCGGAACGTGGGAGAATGGTGTATAAAAGCAGGAAAAGAAAGGAAGCAGTGACATGAAAGTTTATATTTACACAGATGGATCGGCAAGAGGCAATCCGGATGGCCCGGGAGGTTATGGAACCATCCTCAAATATATTGCACCGGATGGAATGGTGCATGAACGGGAATTTTCCTGTGGCTACAAGAAAACAACCAATAACAGGATGGAGCTGATGGCGGCAATTGTTGGACTGGAAGCGCTGACAAAACCTTGTGACGTGGAATTATATTCGGACTCCCAGTATCTGATTAAGGCATTTAATGAAGGCTGGCTTGCCGGATGGATTAAAAAAGGCTGGAAACGGGGCAAAAATGAGCCGGTCAAAAACGTTGACTTATGGAAAAGGCTTCTGCAGGCAACCAAGCCGCATCATATTACCTGGATCTGGGTGAAAGGACATGACGGCCATGAGTATAATGAGCGTTGTGATGTTCTGGCAACAACAGCTGCGGATGGAGAAAATCTGCTGGATGATGTTTGCTCTTGTGATTTTTTAAGTTTTATGGTAATATTAATTAG
>CAMEUH010000239.1 GCA_945938055.1 uncultured Eubacteriaceae bacterium
GTTGCGTGGTAAGCCGTGGAAAGGATGCGTATTCGCCGGTTGTTTCCGTGGTGGACTCCAGGAAAGCCGTGATGGCAATTCCGAATCTTGCCATTCATTTTAACCGTGAGGTGAATAAAGGGGTGGAATTAAATCGCCAGAAGGACATGATACCGCTTGCGGGAATTCTGGGGGAGGAAGGAAATGAGCAGGAAATCTGGCTTCGTTATCTGGAAAAACTTTCCGGAATTTCAAAGGAGGATATTCTGGATTACCAGATGTTTCTTTATAATATGGAAGAAGGAGTGATAAGCGGACTGGAAGAAGAATTTCTCATGGCTCCGCGGATTGATAATCTGGCTTCCGTATTTGCGTGCATGAAGGGTATCACGGGGAAAAGGAATGAACATCATCTTAATATTGCCGTGATGTTTGATCATGAAGAAGTGGGAAGCAGAACAAAGCAGGGTGCAGCGTCAGACGTGCTTTACCGTATCCTTTGCAGGATTTTTGATTCGCTGGGGCGCTCAAGAGAGAATCTGGAAGCACGAATCAGTGAGGGGATGTTTCTGTCCATGGACGGAGCACATGCAAAGCATCCAAATCAGGGAGATAAGCATGACCCTACCAATCCAATTTATTTAAATGACGGAGTGATCATCAAGAAGGCTGCAAGCCAGTCTTATGCCACGGATGCGGTGGCATCTGCCATTGTGAAGGGACTGTGTCAGGAAAATGATATTCCGTACCGTGAATTTGCGAACCGGTCAGACATTACAGGCGGAAGTACCCTGGGAGCCATTGCTTCCACCAGGCTTCCGATGCGCATGGCGGATGTGGGAATCCCGATGCTTGCCATGCATTCTGCAATGGAAATGATGGGAACAAAGGATTTGGACGCATTAAAACGACTGGTTTGTGCCTTTTTCCAATCATGACCGGGAAAGGATTCCATCTGAAAAACTTTTTTGGGAAACATATTGCTATCTTCAGAAAAGCGTGCTACTATATGTAGTAATGAAAACCATATCATCGGGAGATTAGAATCAATGAATTATAAAATTGTTGTTGACAGCTGTTGTGATTTAACAGAAGAATATCGTAAAGATGAACATTTTGTGGTGGCACCGCTTACCCTTACCATTGATGGAGTGGATATTGTGGATGATGAAACCTTTGACCAGAAGGATTTTCTGCGCAGGGTTAGTGAAAGCAAGGAATGCCCTCATTCAGCATGCCCTTCTCCGGAACGCTATCTGAAGGAATATGAGAATTTTACCGGAGATATTTATGTAGTGACGTTATCCGCAGAATTAAGCGGAAGCTATAACAGTGCGGTGGTTGCACGGCAGATGTATGAGGAAAACGGAGGAAAGAATTCCATTCATGTGTTTAATTCCTGTTCGGCGTCGGTGGGAGAAACCTTGATTGCCCTTAAGGTTCAGGAACTGGCACAGGAAGGAAAAAGTTTTGAAGAAGTTGTGGAACTCGGGGAGAAGTTCCGGGAAGAAATGACGACACATTTTGTTCTGGAGTCCTTAGAGACTTTGAGAAAAAACGGAAGATTAACCACCATGCAGGCAATCATTGCCAAGACTCTGAATATTAAGCCAATCATGAAAGGAACAGAGCAGGGTACCATTGAAAAAGTGGAACAGACCAGGGGAATGAATAAGGCTCTGAAACGGATGACTGAACTGATTGCAGGAATGGTAGAGAATCAGAATGATAAGATTCTTGCCATTGCACAGTGTAATAATATGGAAAGAGCATTATATGTAAAGAAGTTAATCGAAGAAAAGTGTCATTTTAAGAAAATTCTTATTTTTGACACGGCGGGAGTTTCCAGCATGTATGCCAATGATGGCGGAATTATTGTATGTGCTTAAACGGTTACTATCCATATCGAGCCTGCGAAGCAGGAATGAAGGTGAAAATATTTTTTCATAGTTTGTGTGGCTTTTTTTGTTGATAAATGTTATAATATTTCCATAAAAAGAACGCGGAGGTATTTTGTTATGTACTTAAAGGATTTTATGGACATGGACCAGCTGCAGAAGATACAGGATATGTTTTCGGATGCGACGGGACTTGCAGCAATTGCGGTCAATCAGGATGGCGAATACATAACAAAGGGAAGTAATTTCACGGATTTTTGTATGAAGTATACAAGAAATTCACCGGAAGGAAACAGACGGTGCGTGAAATGTGATAATGAATGTAAGGGTGTTTATTACTGCCATGCCGGATTGATGGATTTTGCTTCGGATATTATTGTGAATGGAGAAAAGGTAGGTTCCATCATTGGGGGACAGGTGCTTCCAAATGAACCGGACATTGCAAAATTCGAAAGCATTGCCGCAGAACTTGGTATCAAACCGGCGGACTATGTGGCTGCCGTTCAGAAGGTTCCGGTAAGAACGGAAAAGTCCATCAGGGCAGCAGCACAGCTTTTGTGCGACACGGTGAATGAAATGGCAAATCTTGCCTATGTCAGATGGAAGAATGCAGAGGAAATTGAAGTTATTGAAAGCGAGATGGAGAATCTGACGAAGAGCGTGAAGAGCATTACGGATAAGACCAAGGAGCTTGAAACCATTGCATCCAGACAGAACATGCTGACATTGAATGCGTCCATCGAGGCAGCAAGAGCCGGCGAAGTAGGTGTTGGTTTTGCAGTTGTTGCAAAGCAGATGGGTGAGTTATCCAGACATTCCTCGGATATTTATAAGAACATTAAAGAAGCATCCAACATTATTTCTTCTTCCATTGGTAAGATTAACAATGTAATCTAAGGTTATGTATTGGGACTATTGTGATACAATGGTCCCTTTTTGTTATCTGGAAGCACAATAGTATTTTTCAAAGAGATTAATTCCTTTGTAAAGAAGTGCTGCCATGATACAGAGCAGGCAGATGGACAGAAGAACGAGATCCATTTTAAAAATCTGGCTGTTGTAGATAATGACATAACCAAGTCCGGCATTTGCCACCAGAAATTCGGCAATAATCACACCAACCAGACATAATCCGATGTTGACCTTCATGCAGCTGATAATGACCGGAATGCTTCCGGGAAGAATCAGCTTGGTCAGGATATCTTTCCTGGTTCCACCCAGGGTGGTAATCAGTTTGATTTTCTCGGGACTTGTTTCTGCAAAGCTGGTATAAAGGGATAGAATGGTGCCGAATACGGATACGGAAACAGCCGTAACGATGATTGTCTTATATCCGGTTCCCAGCCAGACGATGAGTACAGGGGCAAGGGCGGATTTAGGAAGGCTGTTTAAAGTAACGATATAGGGTTCCATGATATCGGAAAGTGGTTTGATTCCCCACATCAGTATGGCAGTCAGAAGTCCGCAGCCGATGACAAAAAGAAAGCTGACCAGTGTTTCCAGCAGGGTAATCAGGGTGTGGTGAAAGATTTCACCAGTCTGAATCATTTTCATGAGTGCCTTTGTCATTCTGACAGGACTGCTGAAGATAAAATCATTAATCCAGCCTAAACGTGCTGCAGTTTCCCAGAGTATCAGAAAGAAAACCAGCAGAAAAATCTGTGAAAAAGTGATGAAGTATTTGTATCGCTTTTTTTTCTTTAGGTAGAGTTCCTGATAATGACTCATGTTTCATTCATCTCCTTCCATATTTTATTAAATATTTCACGGAATTCCGGTGCAAAGCGGGTCTGAAAAGGTGTGCGCTCCGTAAGGGTCA
>CAMEUH010000240.1 GCA_945938055.1 uncultured Eubacteriaceae bacterium
CATTCCTTTTGCGTGGCGTGCCTCTACAACGACCGTATAAACACCGCTTTCCGGAATATTTACAGTAAAATCAGTTATATCCTTCCCGTTTCCGCGATAAATTGCAGTTCCATCCGGTGCATGAATTTCCATGTATAGAGAACCCCTCAACGTTTCAAATTGAATCTGAAGAACATCATCTGTTTGCAAATCAAGTGTATGTAAATCTGTTCCATTCATCCTCTCTATGTCCAGCATATAAGAATCCGGATTTTTGATACGGCTGCCTGTAAATCCTTCCTGATTGGAGCGGAAAAGAAATGTGAACACCCCAACGATTAATAGCATATTAATAACAATCAGGATTTTTATTTTATTTCTCATCATTGTCTTTATTCTGTTCCTCCTTTTTAATAGAGGTTCCTATCGCCAGACCAATCAGCATACCAAGTGATATGCCTATGCCGGTATTATTACCAAAAGAGGTTCCTATCGCAGTACCCAGACACATTCCAAGACACATTCCCTCTGCTCCGTAATTGTCACTCTTATTTTCATTCTTCTTTTTCTTTGCAGCACTTCTGACAGAAAATATTGCCAGCAAAAGTCCCATTGCAATCCACGGCAAAGCCGCCTGAATAAAATTAAATATGTTTTCCATCTTCCATTCTCTCCTCTTATTTACTTAATGATAATTAGGCGTTTGCGAAACGCCACAAACCGCATAAATCAGGAAGCTTCCAACAAAACTTTCAACCAGAGGAATTGCTCCGATTCCGGGAACAAATCCTGCAATATTCAGGATACCATGCCCAAGGTTATTAAAGAACTCCCCTGGTGATAACCCAAACGGATCCATACTGTTGACCGGGTTTCCCTGACAGTATGCGTACCGGTTCAGGCTCTGGCTGTTCGTAATACTTCCCATCAGGATGTCCTGATTGATGAATCTTCTTATAACAGGATTATAATACCTTGCACGCATGTAATACAAGCTGTTTTCATCCGTCATGACCCCGAATCTTGCCAACTATCATCTAACAATTGGTGAGGTGTTTTTGATTTCAATGTTTGTATTTGACTTTTTACATCTGTTCCATACTAGACTAAATTTCCACTTAACTTCCATAGCTGGTCTTGACTACTCTCCTATTATTAAGAATTTAGAACAGCCATGATATACATAGCTGTTCTTGACATTCTCTTACTTGATTCTGAACTGATATAATGTAAAATTCGTATCTTAAAAATACTGTTCAATATCATCCCAGATTTCTAAAAATGATTTTCCTTCAATTCGTCCATTTTCAAATAAATCCTCTGTCGTTTGAAATTCTTGTGTTACACTACCTCTTACTCTAGTTAAATATCTTTTAGGATTATTTTGACTAATCCAATATTCCTCATTATTATAACAAAACGAGAATTCTTCTCCCCAACCTACTCTCTCTTTAATCTCTTCATAGTTCATATCTTTCCTCCAACTTTTATCGTCCTATAGGTTTTCCGTCTTCTCCGTATTTCCATATATGTTCATGCGGCCATTCTGGATGTGTTGATGAATTTCCATGATTAGTCATGTCCACATCTCTATATGCATTCCCATTTGAATCAAACCAGCGTCTTGTAGAAATATTCCCTTTACTATCAAAAATATCTATGCTCGAATTTGGAGTTCCTTTATAACCAGGATTCTTAGTTACAGTAGAGTGATTACTTGATGGTGTTATATCAATCTCATTGCCTAAGCTGGTTGTAACTTTTGATTTTTTATCACTCTTTCCACCAAAGAACTGCAAATCCATATCCAGCGGCATATTCGTTTTTCCGCCTGTCTTCTGCGCCTTGCTTCCCACTGCAGACAGGATGCCATCCTGCTGGAGCATCTTTCCGAAGGCCTTCGTGTCTGTTACCAGTCCCTTTCCGGCAAGAACACAGGAAAAGGCATTCAGTCCGATTAACCCTATCTGGCCTGCTATCTGCCCGTTCGTGTACTGACCGGAATTCAGCATCGCATACAGGTTCTGAGTCCCTTCCCATACACCTCTTCCTCCAAGGTAGGCAACTCCTCCGTGCGATATAATCTTTGACGCCCGGTAGATATACTTGCCGTTTTTCAGGGAGCTTCCAATAAAACTTCCAAACAGAGGAATTGCTCCGATTCCGGATGCAAAGGCTTCCCCATACTTTCCCTCAAAGAGGTACCATACGGAATTGACGATGTCAAAGACATCCCCGATTCCGGGAACAAATCCTGCAATATTCAGGATACCATGCCCAAGGTTATTAAAGAACTCCCCTGGTGATAACCCAAACGGATCCATACTGTTGACCGGGTTTCCCTGACAGTATGCGTACCGGTTCAGGCTCTGGCTGTTCGTAATACTTCCCATCAGGATGTCCTGATTGATGAATCTTCTTATAACAGGATTATAATACCTTGCACGCATGTAATACAAGTTATTTTCATCCGTCATGACCCCGAATCTTCCGTTATACAGGAAACGGCTGCTTCCAGGGTTCCCCTTCGTAATCTCCCCATAGATTCCGTATGCATAGCTTTGTGTGACTGCACCGTTTTGGGTCAGGTACATGGTGGAGCCGATGTTATTGTAGTGATAGTATTCACATTCTCCAGATCCGGCAGTCTGGCTTACCAGGCCGTTCCCGTACGTATAGATGGTAACGCCTTCAGCTTTTTTCACGTTTGGAGTCTGTGACATTGATTCTGTTTTTTCCGACCTTACGGCTTCCAGTATCTGGCTTAATCCGTCTGCCGTATTTTCGTTAACGAGATATTCTTCCCTGTATTCTTCTGTTTCCACCGCAATGCGATTGTTCTCTGCATCATATTCATAGATGGTATTTCCGGCACGTATCAGGCGGTTTCGACAGTCATAGGTAAAATCTGCCATTTCTCCGCCAAGCGGTCCGTAAACCATGTTGCCGTCTGCATCATACCGGACTTCTGCGCCATTGTAGGTCAGGAGCCTGTTTGCCCGGTCATAGGTCATTTCTGCTTCCGTAATGCTTCCGGTGTCTCCGGATTGCATTCCACGGGTTTTTGTCACATTGCCGGATGCGTCATATTCGTACTCATAACAGCTTAAGACTGCACCGGAAGCGTTTCTGGTTTCCTGACGAATCAGTCTTTGGCTGACATCATATTCGCAGCTTTCTGTGGTTCCGTCCCCATAAACCGTGCTCGTGATGTTGCCACGGCTGTCATATTCATAAGAGGTAATGTTTCCGTTCACGTCCGTGACACTCTTCATCCAGCCATTTGGATAATAGGAATAACGTACAATCCTTCCTCCTGCATAAGTAAGGGTCAGAAGATTTCCAAGCTCGTCATATCCATACGTGATGGTATTTCCGCGGTAATCCGTGTAAGTAGATATCCGGTTCATGGAGTCATACGTACGCCGGATGATTCTCTCCGTTCCATCCGAAAGTGTTTCCGTGGTACTTAAGACATTCCCGTTGTTGTCATAGAAGTAGCGGATGGTTCCGACTTCATCCTTCATGCTGGCAATCCTTCCGTTTTTGTCGTACTCATAGAACGTCTTCTGTCCTCTTGCATTCTCACTCTCTGAAAGCACTCCTCTGGCATCATAGGTGTAACTTCTTTGGGCACCAACAGCATTACAGATTCTCGTGATTCTTCCAAGAAGGTCATATTCATAGCTGGTAGTTCCTCCATTCGGAT
>CAMEUH010000241.1 GCA_945938055.1 uncultured Eubacteriaceae bacterium
TGAGATGGGACTGGACCGTTATAAAGAATTTGGATTTACCGGAGGACTGATTCGGGTGGATGGAAAGGTAAAGGCATTCACCATGGGAGAACGGCTCAGTTCAGATACCTTTGTGACGCATTTTGAAAAGGCAATGGATGACATGGATGGGTTATATGCCATCATAAACCAGCAGTTTGCGCAAAATACCCTGCAGGGGAATTATGTGTATGTGAACCGGGAGGATGACATGGGACTGGAAGGCTTAAGGCAGGCAAAGTTATCCTATTATCCGGAGTACGTGTATGATAAATATGTGGCACGCATATTGGAAAGAAAATAGAAGTGATACAAGCCCATGCCCGTTGATTTGTACGTTGAAGATACGATTGACCGTATGGTATAATAGAGTATCCGGAAAGCGGAGACGAATACAGAAATGAAGGAAGGGCGTGGAATCATGAAAAAGAGAGTTTTAAGCATCATCTTAACCATTATCATGATATTTGGACTGACGGCATGTTCCCAGGAAAGAACTGGAGCAGAAAAAAAACAGACGGAAACGAGTAATACGGATGGCTTTTTTAACCGGACTTCCTTTATGGATTATGCGGGGGATGCTCAATATGAAATAGTAACCAATCCGGATGTACCGGCAATACAGGTAAATGATGATTTTAGCAATGTGATTAATTATGATGAGTTTTCAAATTTGTTTGACCGGTATGACGGGGTCAGGGAAAAATTAGAAGAGAATGGTTTCGTAGTCATAAGTGGAGGAAACACGGAGTTTTTTTCTTTATATGAGAGTAACCGTTATAGTTTTACACCGAATTTTATCACAACAGATGCGATGCTTCATACCTATCATCTGTATTTCAGCCATCTTTTAAAAACACTTGAAAAAGAGTATTTCTATCATGATCTGGAGACGGTAAGCCGTCAGATGATAGAGACGTCCAGGACACAGTATGAAAAATTAAAGGGAACGGCTTGGGAAAATGCGGCAAAACGGAATCTGGCATTTTTTAGTGTTGCATTAAAATTACTGGATAGTGAGGCAGAAGTGGATGATATAGTGGCAGACATTGTATCGGAAGAACTGTCACTAATCGACAGTGCGGCAGGAATTACTATTTCACCACTGATGCACTGGGGAAATGAAACGCAAAATGATGATCCTCTTATGGAAGATTATTCACAATATATCGTGAGAGGATATTATGAAGAAGATGAAATGCTGTCACGCTATTTCAAGACCATGATGTGGTATGGAAGAATCAGTTTTCGTCAGAGTAATGAAGAGGAAACCATTAGTGCCCTGCTGATTACCAAAGCAATGGAAAATAGTGAGGCATTATCAAGCTGGAGCCGGATTTATGATGTTACGGCATTTTTTGTGGGAAATAGTGATGATCCGGGAATTTATGAGTATGCACCTGTCATGAAAGAGGTTTATGGAAATGTATCCGTGGAAAAGATGGTAGGAGATCAGAAGAAATGGGAAGAATTTACGGAAAAGCTAAAGCAGCTGGAGCCTCCGGAAATTAATTCCATTCCGATTTATGAGTGGGAAGACCGTGATACTGCCATTAATGCCTTTCGTTTTATGGGACAGCGGGAAACGTTTGATGCGGATGCATTTCAGAGGCTGGTTTATCGTTCGGTTGTAGAGAATGCCGGCAAGGAAAAGAGGATGCTTCCATCAGCACTGGATATTCCGGCAGTATTTGGAAGTACGCAGGCAGAAGAAATTCTTCGGGAACAGGGACATTTTGAATTTAGCGGATATGGAGATAATCTGGAAAAATTAAAGAAGAGTGTTACCGATGCTTCTGCAGATATCTGGAAGGCAAGTCTTTACAATAACTGGCTGAATACCATAAGACCGCTTGTGGAAGAAAAAGGAGCAGGATATCCTTCTTTCATGCAGACTCAAGCGTGGAGCCGTAAGCAGCTTAATACGTTCCTTGGAAGTTTTACGGAATTAAAGCATGATTCCGTGCTATATGCAAAGCAGGTCTATGCCGAAATGGGCGGTGGTGACGTGGAGGAACCGGATTACAGAGGCTATGTGGAACCACAGCCTCAGGTTTATGCACGGCTGGCAGCGTTATCCAGACTGACAAGAGAAGGTCTTATGGGCTATGGCATGATTTCCGAAGAGGACGCCGAGAATTTGAAGCGTATGCAGGAATTGTCAGAGAAGCTTCTGGTGATTTCCAATAAAGAACTGAAGTCAGAAAGTCTGACGGAGGAAGAACATGATTTGATTAAATCTTTTGGCGGTCAGCTGGAACATTTCTGGTATGAGGCGTTAAAGGATCAGAGTGTGGATGGATATTTAAGTCCGCAGGAGCATCCGTCAGCAGTTGTGGTGGATATTGCAACCAATCCGAATGGTACTGTTCTTGAAATTGGAACGGGAGCAATTGATGTCATTTACGTGATTGTGGAAGTGGAAGGTTCTCTTCGTATTGCTTCGGGTGGAGTCTATTCTTATTATGAATTTGAGCAGCCGCTTGATAAGCGTCTGACAGATAAGGAATGGAGAATTAAACTGGGAATTGATTATCCGGAAGATGAAAATGGTAATCCGGTATTTGGTGGAGAACGTGAAAAAGTGGAGCAGCCGGAATGGATAAAAGAATTCAAGGTAAATATATACTGATTTTTCTGGGAGTTATGGTGGTGATTGCAGGAAGCATTGCAGCTCTCCGGGGTTTCAGCGGCTTCCTTCATGAGACGGAGAAGAAAACCATTCTGTGCGATATCAATCATGACGGAGTTGAGGAAACCATAGCCCTGAATCATCAGAAAATATCAATTACAGAAAATGATAATCTGCTTTGGGAAGGACAGCAGGAGTGGAAAATCACGGATTTTTTGATTGCTGATATTAATGAAGACGGCTGGGAAGAACTTCTCTTACTTTTGTGGAAGAAAGGAAGTTTTGGCGAGTATGCTCCGTTCTGGGAGGAGAATGAACAGGACAATGAGCTGTCTCAGCATATTTTTATTTATTACTGGTCAAAGCAGCGAATGAAGCCGCTCTGGATGTCTTCCCGTCTGAAACCGCAGATTAAATCGTGGAACATGACAGAGGATGGTATGATTCACATTATTACGGATCAGGAAGAGGATACCCTTTGGCGGTGGGCTGAATGGGGACTGGAACGTGTGCAGCAGGAGGAAAACGAATGAAAAGGTTATTTCAGAATAAGAAGGTACTGTTGTTATTTGTGATTGTGATGTTATCGCAGGCGGTTTTTATTACTATTATTACCAGATTCGCAAGGACGGCGGATTATGATTCCATTAACTGGTACTGGATTCCGGTTATTTTTGTGATTCTATGCGGAATTGCAGATGTGATTTTATTTCTGTCTGCAGTTCAGATGCAGGAGCGAAAGATTAGTGAACAGAAGAATCTTTTAATGAATCAGGAACTGGAAGAACAGCTTCGGCATTATGATGCGATTATTGAACATTTGGAGAAAACATCCAGGTTCCGTCATGATTTCCGGAATTACATGCAGACCATTTATGTGCTGATTGACCGTGGAGAGTATCAGGAGGCCGGAGAGTTGATTGATACGCTGAATGAGAAGATAAGTGAGGTTGAGTTATGAATCCGGAAGTGGATCCATTATTGAATGTGCTGACAGTCATGC
>CAMEUH010000242.1 GCA_945938055.1 uncultured Eubacteriaceae bacterium
AAAAAAAGTTGTATTAATGCTCAGCTATCCAAGCGATGAGGTTGGAAATGCGCTTTTATCCTATGACCAGCTTGACGAAGCCGGTATTAATCCATACTGTGATGTACTTACACTGGAAAAATATCGTGAACTGTTTGGCGAAAACAAGCATGAGTTTACCGGAGTTGATTATGTTCAGTATTACTCCGATATCATCACGGAGGCAGGGGCAGAAGTTGAAATTATCTTTGCAAACCAGCCGAAAACCATTCTGAATTATGCAGACTGCATTTTAACCTGTGATATCCATACAAGAGCAAGAACCAAGCGGATTCTGAAGGCAGCCGGTGCAAAGGTTGTCTGCGGCATGGACGACATTCTCACCAGTCCAATTAACGGAAGCGGCTACAATTCCAGATATGGTCTTTTAGGCTCTAATAAATCAACAGAAAATACTATTAAGCTATTTCCAAGGGAATGTCAGGATCTGGTGGAATCCATTCAGGAAAGAATGCTTGAAATTACCGGAAAGCACATAGAAGTCATGGTCTATGGCGATGGTGCTTTTAAAGACCCACAGGGTAAAATCTGGGAACTTGCTGACCCGGTTGTTTCACCGGCATTTACAAGCGGTCTTGTGGGTACTCCAAATGAGTTAAAGCTTAAGTATCTCGCCGACAATGATTTCAAGAATCTGCGCGGTGCTGAATTAAAGGAAGCCATTTCAAACAGCATTAAGCAGAAATCCTCTAATCTTGTGGGGAACATGGCATCCCAGGGAACAACGCCACGGCAGCTGACAGACCTGATTGGTTCGCTCTGTGACCTTACAAGCGGCTCTGGTGACAAGGGCACTCCGATTATCCATATTCAGGGATATTTCGATAACTTTACTGATTAATTCGTAATGCATAAAACCCCGGCAGAATCCTTTTCACAAGGTTTCTGCCGGGATTCTTTGATTGGATTTACCGGATTCTATCTGAATCATTTTCTCCCGTATCCTGCTGCAGCCGGAATGTTACCTTCCAGTTTCCGCGTACGCTTTCCTTTGACTCATAAAATGTCCCCAAAAGCTGACATTCATCCAGATTTTCAACACTTCCCTCAAACCATGTTTCCTCAAAATCATACCGTTTTCCGTCAATCTCTTCCTTCCAGCCAACGCCTCCCAAAATGGTAAGTTCCTCTCCCTTTTCATTCCGGAATTTCCACTGCACATGCCGGTCTCCTTTTGTCAGGTCACCATTACAGGTCTGAATTTTCAAAATGCCGTCCCGGTAAAAGATACCGGTAATCACCTGTTCATCCTGTTGAATCTTATCCTTGCATTCTATATCCATCACACAATACGCCGGACGCGGATCATCCGGAAGTTCTTCCCCTGTCTTTTCCGCCCGAAACATTTCTTCCAGCTTCCCCCAGCTTTCATCATTCCAGCTTTTTCCATTCACTGTTACTTTCCTGATTCCATACTCTGTTTCCGTCAGAAGATATTCCGACAACTCGATTTCGCGTTCTTCTTTGCTCTTTTCACACAGTAATTCCCCAACGGTAACCGTCAGCTTCTCCCTGGAAAAATCCTCATCCGCCCGTAAGTCAATTTTAAAATATGCCTTATCCGTTTCCTCATCATACTTTAAGAAAGAACATCCTCCAACATTCCCATTTCCGCCAAGACTGGTAAGACGATAGCTGTCAAACAAATCCACTTCCCCATGAATTTTGTCATAACCTTCTCCATCCCGGAAAGATAGAATGATTTCCGCCTGATTCCCCTGAACATTAACAGCCTCTACACACAGAATAATTCCTTTCTCCTCACATTCCTCTTCAATGGGAACCAGGGTATCTGCAAGTTTTGGAGAAAGTTCCTCAACAATCCGGTAAAATGCCGGAACATTTTCTGCCGCAGCCGGTACCGACACACACAGACAGATTATCATGACGGCTGCCATTACCACCGGACTCAGCCATTCCCTCCTCTTGGCATGCTTTTCCTCTCCTGCTTCCAGAAGTACCTTCTTTTTCAGTTCTTCCGATACTTTAATCCCCTTATATGCCAGTTGATAATCCTCACGAAACATAAAAATCCTCCTTTAGAACTTCCTTAAGAAGTGCCCTCGCCCTGGTAAGCTGCGTTCTTACCGTGGAAGGCTTTTTCTTTAAGATGCTGCTGATTTCTTCAATGGATAAATCTTCATAATAAAATAAGTGAATCACCACACGATACTTTTGCGGAAGTGTTTTTACCAGCTCAATCAACTTGTCCGGTTCCTTCTTAAGTGCTTCCTCTTCCGCCGATGGGCTTGGCATGGTTTCTTCAACTTCCCCGCTCTTTTGTATCCCCATTACCTTGAGCATCCAGGCAGTATGAAAAAAATTCCTGCACCGGTTGATGGTCACGCGCAGAAACCATGCCTTTTTATGTTCTTCTCCCTGAAAAACCGGATTCTTATGGAGATACTGATAAAACACATCCTGATATACATCCTCTGCGTCATACTCATTCTTTAACAAAGAAAATGCCAGTTTATATACCATGTCCGAATATCGTTCTATATCCTCCCTGCAGGAATCATCCGTACGCAATGATTTTTTCTGCATCCGTTCTTCACCTCCTCTTTTTGTCTCTTCACCCTATATACAAATCATCCATCAAAAAAGCTACAAAAAAACCGGAATACATAAAATATGTTCCGGTCTGATTAGAATTTATTTATTCCTGCTGTTCCCGTTTCATCATCTCTGCCTTGGAAAATGCACATCCGCAGAAATTCTGACGGTATAAATCATATTCTCTGGACAATTCGATGGAACGCTTATAGCCTTCTCGTTTCTTAAAATCTGACACCAGATAAGAAATTCCCATCTCCCCTGCCAGTCTCTCACCAATTTCATTCAGCTTCGCCGCATTCTTTAACGGACTGATGCTTAATGTGGTGGTAAAATAATCAAACCCCAGCTTTCTGCATTGCAAGGCAGTACTCCGAAGTCTTAACTCATAGCATCGAAAGCACCTTTCACCGCCTTCCGGACACATTTCATATCCCTTTGCCATGTCCAGAAATTCTTTCGGCTCATACGTTCCTTCCAGAAATTTAACCGGATACTTTACCGGCATGGAATCAATCAGACGCATCTGCTCCCTGACACGCTTTTGATATTCCTCACGCTCCGTTATGTTGGGATTATAATAATACACCGTAATGGCAAAAAACTGTGACAGATACTCAATGCAGTAACTGCTGCAGGGTGCACAGCAGCTATGCAAAAGCAGCGTCGGCACCCTGTTTTCCTTTTGATTTATTTCAATGATTTTATCCAGTTCTTTCTGATAATTACGCTGATTCATGTTAAAACCCTCTATCTCGTTACATCCTTAAGCCATTTATAAGAACGGTACCGGTACATGCAAAGAGGTACCTTGATAATCTCGTCGCACATGACAATCATGTAAACTGCCATTACCGGAAGTTTAAAGACAAATGCCGCCAGAAATCCCAATACTATGGAACCGAACCACATGGTAGAAACATCCAGAATGAGTCCAAATCTTGTGTCTCCTCCGGCACGGAATACCCCGACAACCATGGTCGTGTTATAGGCTTGTGCAATTACATAATAGGACATGACAAGAAGCATCATTCCCATGTATTTCACGGACTGTTC
>CAMEUH010000243.1 GCA_945938055.1 uncultured Eubacteriaceae bacterium
TGAATTTACCAGAAGACATAGTTCCCATAGTGTGGCAACCGACAGTCTTGCTGACTATGAAGGCGACTGCTTCATCGGTATTGATGCAGGTTCCACAACTACGAAGGTTGCTCTGGTAGGCGAAGACGGACGTCTGCTTTATTCCTTTTACAGTAATAATAACGGAAGCCCTCTTGCCACTACCATCAAATCCATCAAGGAAATTTATTCCCTGCTTCCAAGAACCGCGCAGATTGTACGTTCCTGCTCTACCGGCTATGGCGAAGCACTGATTAAAGCAGCTCTCATGCTGGACGAAGGAGAAGTTGAGACTGTTTCACACTACTATGCAGCTGCGTTTTTTGATCCTGCTGTTGACTGCATCATTGATATCGGCGGTCAGGACATGAAATGTATCAAGATAAAAAACCATACTGTTGACAGCGTCCAGTTAAACGAAGCATGTTCATCCGGTTGTGGTTCCTTTATCGAAACATTTGCAAAGTCCTTAAATTATGAAGTAAAAGATTTTGCAAAGGAGGCTCTATTTGCACCACATCCTATTGACCTCGGAACACGATGCACTGTTTTCATGAATTCCAAGGTAAAACAGGCACAGAAAGAAGGAGCATCTGTTGCAGACATTTCTGCCGGACTTGCGTACTCCGTAATTAAAAATGCGCTTTATAAGGTTATTAAGATTACGGACCCGAAGGATCTGGGAAGCCATATTGTAGTACAGGGCGGCACCTTTTATAATGATGCCGTTCTCAGAAGCTTTGAAAAAATAGCCGACTGTGAGGCAGTACGTCCGGACATTGCCGGTATCATGGGTGCCTTCGGTGCTGCCCTCATTGCCCGTGAGCGTTATAACGGACAGGCAACAACCATGCTGACCATCGATAAGATTAATGAACTGACCTTTGACACCAAAATGGCAAGATGTAAAGGTTGTACCAACAACTGTCAACTTATCATCAACCGTTTTTCCGGCGGCAGACAGTTTATCACCGGAAACCGTTGCGAACGTGGTCTCGGAAAAGAGAAAAATAAGGAAAACATTCCAAACCTCTTTGAATATAAAAACAAGCGTCTTTTCGGCTATGAACCATTAAACGAGGAAGAAGCAACCCGGGGAACAGTAGGTATTCCAAGAGTACTGAACATGTATGAAAATTATCCATACTGGTTTACTTTCTTTACAAAGCTTGGCTATCGTGTCATCCTTTCACCGGAATCCAGCAGAAAGATTTATGAACTTGGTATTGAATCCATTCCAAGTGAATCAGAATGTTATCCGGCAAAGCTTGCGCATGGTCATGTGACATGGCTCATCCGCAATAACGTGAAGTTCATCTTCTATCCTTGTGTTCCTTACGAACGACAGGAATTTGAGGATGCTAATAACCACTACAACTGCCCGATTGTCACATCCTATGCTGAAAATATTAAAAACAACGTGGAAGAATTAAGAACCGGAGACATTCAGTTTATGAATCCATTTTGTGCTTTCACTTCCGAAGAAATCTTAACCAAACGCCTCGTTGAAGTATTTGATGGCATAATTCCAGCTTCCGAGGTAAAAGAAGCTGCAAAAGCCGCATGGTTTGAACTTGAAAACAGCCGTGACGATATCCGCGCCAAGGGCGAAGAAGTCCTAAAATATCTGGATGAAACCGGTCGCCGTGGTATTGTTCTTGCAGGTCGTCCATACCATGTTGACCCGGAAATTAACCATGGTATTCCGGAATTGATTAACTCCTACGGAATTGCTGTATTTACAGAAGACTCCATTGCACATTTAGGACGTGTGGAGCGTCCGCTGATTGTAATGGACCAGTGGATGTATCATTCGCGTCTTTATGCGGCTGCAAGCTATGTCCGTACAAGGGATAACCTGGATTTAATTCAGCTGAATTCCTTTGGCTGTGGACTGGATGCCGTTACCACAGATGCCGTGAATGACATTTTAACAAGTGCCGGTAAGATTTATACCGTTCTTAAGATTGATGAAGTAAATAACTTAGGTGCCGCAAGAATCCGAATCCGTTCCCTGCTTTCCGCACTCCGCGTACGTGATGATAATCACTATCAACGCACCATTCAGGACTATGCCTTAAAGCGTGTGGAATTCACGGAAGAAATGCGCAAGCAGGAATACACCATTCTTTGTCCGCAGATGTCACCAATTCATTTCGACATTCTGGGACCGGCCTTAAGAAAATGTGGATATAACATCGTTGTGCTTGATAATGATAACAAGCACGCCGTTGACGTTGGTTTAAAATATGTAAATAATGATGCCTGCTATCCATCTCTCATGGTAATCGGGCAGATTATGGATGCCGTCCTTTCCGGAAAATATGACATGACCAGAACTGCCATTATCATTTCCCAGACCGGAGGCGGCTGCCGTGCTTCTAATTACATCGGCTTTATCCGCCGTGCATTAGAGAAGGCCGGCTATGGAGATGTACCTGTTATTTCACTGAATTTTGCCGGTCTGGAAAAAAATTCCGGTTTCTCTTTCAGCCTTGAAATGGTAAAGAAAGCACTCATGGCAGTTGTTTACGGTGACATTTTCATGAATGTCTTATACCGCACAAGACCTTATGAGGCAGAACCTGGCTCAGCCAATGCCCTTCATAAGAAGTGGCTTGAAAAATGTATTGCCCAGGTAACAAGGCCAAAGGTAAATTACAACGAATTTGCAAAAATCTGTAAAGGAATTGTGGAAGACTTTGATGCCCTTCCTCTTCTTGACATAAAGAAACCACGTGTCGGCGTCGTTGGAGAAATTCTTGTAAAATTCCTTCCAGCTGCCAACAATTACCTGGTTGACTTGCTGGAAGCCGAAGGTGCTGAAGCAGTCGTTCCAGACCTCATGGGATTTCTGGAATACTGTGCTTACAACACAAACTTCAAGACAGATTACCTTGGTTTTAGCAAAAAAGCCAAATTTGCCAACAACCTTGCCATCAAAGTGATGGAATATTATCGCAATCCTGCCAAAAAGGCACTAGCCGCAAGTAAGCGTTTTGAAGCTCCTGCACCTATCAAGGATACCGCAAATGCTGCAAAGGACATTGTCTCCATGGGCAACCAGACAGGTGAAGGATGGCTCTTAACCGGTGAAATGGTGGAACTCATTCACCAAGGTGCCGGCAACATTGTATGCTGCCAGCCATTTGCCTGCCTGCCAAATCATATTGTCGGAAAAGGTGTCATCAAGGAATTGCGTCTTAAGTATCCGGACGCCAACATCATTGCCGTCGATTACGACCCGGGTGCCAGCGAAGTGAATCAGTTAAACCGAATCAAACTGATGCTCGCAACCGCCCAGAAAAATTTAAAGAAATAATTTTGAAAAGGTGCCAGCATGTACCGACCCCCAAAAGTTAGACCCAAAAATCTAACGATTGGAGGTCGGTACATGCATGGCACCTTTTTTAATGCTTCATTTTGTTACCAAATTTGTAAGTTCTGCTATTTTGATGTTAAGGCTTCGATCCGGTATTTTAGTTTTTCAATCTCTTTATCTTTATTCTTGATTTCCTCGTCCTTACTCTTAATCTCCTCGTCCTTCTCCTCCAGCTGCCGCAAAAACTCCTGCTCCCTCTTCTCCTGTTCTTTCTCTATGACATCAATGTCCAGC
>CAMEUH010000244.1 GCA_945938055.1 uncultured Eubacteriaceae bacterium
AAATCCCATCTTTGACACTTTTTAGATTAAAAATCGCCGCAATCGCAGACAGTTACTGCGTTTGCGGCTTTTATGGTTTTTTCGTGAAGTGCGTAATGTTTATTTTCCTTTTGAACGTCTGATTATACCAGCCATTGCCTTAGGTGTTGTAAGCTCTGTATCTGTTCTAAAACCTGCATTTTCATGTAATGCATCAGTTAATTCTGTTCTTGTATAGTTAGGAATATAGCCATATTCACCAACGTCTCTCATGTTCATTTTTCTCAATGTTGAGATGATATCTTCACATGTAAACCTCTCTCCAAGCTGCTTTTCAAGAATTCTGTAAATCATAAGAGATATGAAGCAGGTAAGAAAATGGGCTTTAATTCTGTCATCTCTATGAAGATATACAGGACGTGCATCGAATTCTGTTTTCATTATTCTGAATGATTCTTCGATTTCCCATCTGTCGTGATTAATCCTGGCTATATCAGCAGGCTCGTCATCTAAGTTGGTACATACAGCGTAGAAACCATCAAATCTTGCTTCGTTAGCTATAACAGTTTCATCTAATTCATACAGTGCTTTATCAGCAATTTCTCCATCATTTGTAAGTAATGTTTTCTTTATAAAACGTTTTGCATCTGTTTGTGAATGCTTATCAACAGATGATGGGCGTGAAATATATTTCCTGGCACGTTCAATCTGACCTTCGCGAATAGTCTGTTGATAGAGCTTATATTTTAATGAATAAGTAACAATAAGTGTCTGATCAAAGGTTACATCTCTTTCTTCGTCATATCCTTCTAACAAAGTTTGTTTGTAAAAAATCTTTTTTTTGTTTTCAGGAGTATCTTCAAGTTTAGAGATATCGAACTTTTCCCTGCTTCCTTCTAATTCCCAGCCGTTAGGATCAAGGCACCATTCCTGTAACCCTTTCTTAAGTTTTTTAATAGATTGAGTTGTAATGAAACTTCTTTCACCGAAGTTGTTGAAACGTCTGTTAGCATCTGATGAAAGCCCGGCATCTGTACATACAACAAACCTGGATAATTCGAAATCTCGCATTATCTGTTGCTCCAAAGGCTTAAGTGATAACTGTTCATTCTGATTTCCCGGGTTAATACAAAAAGCAAGAGGAATACCGGACTTATCCATAAAGAGCCCCATCTGAACGATTGGATTAGGTCTATGTTCCTTGCTGGGACCGTACTGCTTAATACCATCTTCATGTTCTAATTCAAAGAAGTAGTTAGTGCAATCATAGAATAAGACACCCGTGTTACGCTTAATTATCTTTTTAGAACGTTTGTAAAGTTCTGCCTGAATGAAATCAGAGTTATCAGAAAGAACTGAAAGTGCGCGATAAATCTGGTGCAATTCAAAAGCAGGCTGTTCCAGGAGCTCCTTTGATTGCTCAAAAGAAGATAATTTGGAAGAAGGATAAAGAATTCTGCCATAAACGAGTCTGGAAAGTATGGCATCCAAATCATAATTGAAAGCATTATCTTTCTTAATTTTCCTGCAGATTGAATCAATACCAAGCTGGTAATAAATCTTTTGAAGAAAGAGATAACCGGCATTAAATGAAAGCTGCCTGCCACTTTTTATAATAGAATCAGTATAAAAAGGAACAAGGAATTTATGATTAGCATTTGAAGAATTGTTTCTAAGATTTTGAATGTACTCGTTAGCCCATGCATCAGCATCAGAAACATTATATTTTTTGCAGATTTCAGAAGCATGTCCGAGATTTTCTATGATTTCGGTGCTCCTTTTTCCATTTCTTCTAACATCCTGAATAACATGATATGTAGGGTCTTTAGATTTTCCTTTCATGATGCGCATAAACAGTACCTCCATAAACAAGTTTGAACACCTTATATTATACCATACATATACGTATATACGCAATACACAAATATGAAATTTTGCAAAAAAATAAGACCATTACTGGTCTGTAGCGATTTGAGGTGTCAAACTTCCGTGTGAAATCAGCAATAGTTCTGTTGCATTTAAGGAAAGACTGTTGTAAAATAAAAACGCTATGATTTTTAGGATTAAAGGAGATAAGAAACGATGGGAATGACAATGACTCAGAAGATACTTGCAGCACATGCGGGTCTTAGTGAAGTGAAAGCCGGACAGTTAATTGAGGCAGACCTTGACCTGGTGCTGGGTAATGACATTACTTCACCGGTTGCCATCCATGAGATGGAAAAGATGAAGATTACCACGGTATTTGATAAGGATAAGATTGCACTTGTTCCGGACCATTTTGTGCCGAACAAGGACATTAAGTCCGCAGAACACTGTAAATGTGTAAGACAGTTTGCGGCAAAGCATGATATTACAAATTATTTTGAAGTAGGACAGATGGGAATTGAGCATGCACTTCTTCCGGAAAAAGGCCTTACGGTTGCAGGAGATGTGATTATCGGAGCAGATTCCCATACCTGTACATATGGAGCACTGGGTGCATTTTCAACCGGTGTCGGTTCCACGGACATGGCAGCAGGAATGGCAACAGGAAAAGCATGGTTTAAGGTGCCATCTGCCATTAAGTTTGTATTGACAGGAAAGCCTGCCAAGTGGGTCAGCGGTAAGGACATTATCCTTCACATCATCGGCATGATTGGTGTGGATGGAGCATTATATAAGTCCATGGAATTTGTGGGTGATGGTATTGCGCATCTGACCATGGACGATCGTTTTACCATTGCAAATATGGCAATTGAGGCCGGTGGAAAGAATGGTATTTTCCCTGTGGATGACCTTGCAAAGGAATACATGAAGGAGCATTCAAAGAGGGAATATGTGGTATATGAGGCAGATGAGGATGCAGAATATGATGAAACTTACACGATTGATTTAAGTACGTTAAAGCCAACGGTTGCGTTCCCGCATCTTCCGGAGAATACAAGAACGATTGATGAAGTTGGCGACATTAAGATTGATCAGGTTGTCATTGGCTCCTGTACGAACGGCCGTCTGGATGACCTTCGGATTGCGGCAAAGATTCTTTCCGGGAAGAAGGTAGCTGACGGACTTCGTGTCATTGTAATTCCGGGTACCCAGAAGATTTATCTTCAGGCAATAGAAGAAGGTCTGGTACAGACTTTTGTAAATGCAGGTGCCGTTGTCAGCACTCCGACCTGTGGACCGTGTCTTGGCGGTTACATGGGAATTCTTGCGGCAGGAGAGCGGTGCGTCTCCACAACCAACCGGAACTTTGTTGGTCGAATGGGACACGTAGATTCAGAAATTTATCTTGCAAGTCCGGCAGTAGCGGCTGCAAGTGCCATAACCGGTAAAATCAGCTCACCGGATGAAGTAATGTAGGAGGAAGAGACAATGCAGGCAAAAGGTACAGTATTTAAATATGGTGACAATGTAGATACCGATGTAATTATTCCGGCAAGATACTTAAATTCTTCCGACCCGGCAGAATTAGCGACACATTGCATGGAGGACATCGATAAGGATTTTATTAAGAAGGTTCATAAGGGCGACATTATTGTGGCAAATAAGAATTTTGGCTGCGGTTCCTCCAGGGAACATGCTCCAATTGCTATTAAGGCAGCAGGTGTCTCCTGTGTCATTGCAGAAACCTTTGCAAGAATTTTCTACCGTAACGCA
>CAMEUH010000245.1 GCA_945938055.1 uncultured Eubacteriaceae bacterium
GAGCACTTGGCTACGGACCAAGGTGTCGGGAGTTCGAATCTTCTCACGCACGTTTCACCGGAAGTTATTCTTCCGGTTTTTTTATTTTCATTAAAATTGTATCATAATACTGATACATTTTCTGAACCTCATTTTCCAATAAATAATAGTGCCGGATATATGGAATTAAAAGGCACAGAATTGTAAATGATAAGACGATGGTCATTCGATTTTCGGTTAAAAGGGTGAGAGAGATACTGATTATTTCCAGTAATGCAAAGGTAACAGTTACAATAAGGTGAATGAAACGTTCGTGTTGAAAGAACTGAATTTGTGTCAGTAAATCATTTAGCCAGAAGGACCAGTCTGTAGAGGGATTATCTTCTTTAATGAGCTTTTGAATTCTTTGGCTGTAGTTTAAAATGCGATTTCTCATGTGAATTCTCCTTTACAATTAAATGAAAAAAGAAACTGCCATGGAAAATCCTGACAGTTTCGATGAGGGGAGTATAAATAATTAATAAGGGGTTGTAAAAGAAATATATGAAGGGGGAAATTTCCTTTACAATGCCATTATATATTAAAATGTCGAACTTTGCAAGAAGATATCGAAAAAAAATCAAATCTTTTGGTTCCTTTTTTGAATAAGAAAAAGAAAACTACACATACTACGCATGTAACAAAAAAAGGAGGTAGTTAATATGTCACAGAATAATAACCAGAACAACAGCCAGAACAATTCTAAGAATAATAATCAGAACAGTTCAAAGAATAACAGCCAGAACAGTTCAAAGAACAATCAGGAAAATAATTCTTCCGATGATACCAAAAATTGTAGATAGTTGTAGAAGCAGCTGCCATATGGTAGCTGCTTTTCTTTTAAAAGAAATCACGAAAAAAAAGGTATGGAATAATATATTATATAGGATAAAAGGGTGAGAAGCATGAAAATTGAAATGATATCGGCAACAGAACTGGATAATTATGTGAAAAAAGATAATGTAATTATAGTAGATGTAAGAAGTGCAGAAGAATTTGGGAAGAGTCATATTTGCGATGCACAAAATATTCCACTTGATAAAATTGAAAAACAAGTATTTGAAAAAGAAAAAACAATCGTTGTATATTGTGAGAGAGGGGCGGCAAGTCTGGTAGCGGCTTCACAATTGCAAAAAAAGGGATATCATGTAAAATCAGTAGTTGGTGGGATTAATTCCTATCATGGAAGATTTCTTTGCCGATGATTGACAGTTGGAAAGAATCTCTGTAATATAAGAATGTGCGATAACACATTAATATTAGGAGTATTCAATGGAAAGATATATTTTAATGGCACCATGTCATTTCGGACTGGAGTCTGTTTTAAAGAGAGAAATCATAGATTTGGGTTATGATATTTTATCGGTTGAGGATGGCAGGGTATCGTTTGAAGGTGATTCAGAAGCAATATGCCGGGCAAATATCTGGCTAAGAACAACAGAGAGGGTTTTACTGCAAACAGGAGTATTTAAAGCAGTTACATTTGATGAGTTGTTTGAGGAAACCAGAAAAATTCCGTGGGAAAAATATATTCCGGCGGATGGTAGGTTCTGGGTTACCAAGGCGAATTCTGTAAATAGTAAATTGTTCAGTTCATCTGATATACAGTCGATTGTAAAAAAAGCGATTGTAGAACGTCTGAAAGGTGTTTATCATACGGAATGGTTTCCGGAAAATGGAGCGGAATATCCGATTCGTGTATCCATTATAAAAGACCGGGTGACGATAGGACTTGATACGACAGGAAATTCCCTGCACAAACGAGGATATCGTCCGGCTTCCGGAAAAGCACCTATTTCAGAAACTCTGGCTGCAGCATTGATATTATTGACACCATGGAAAAAGGACAGAGTTCTGGTAGATCCGTTTTGCGGGAGTGGTACCTTTGTGATTGAAGCGGCCATGATGGCGGCCAATATTGCACCGGGATTAAAACGACATTTTACGGCGGAAAAATGGACGAATCTTATTGATCCAAAAGAATGGAAGGATATAAGAGATGAAGCGTCAGAGATGGAAGAACTGGATTTAAAGGTAGATATTCAGGGATATGATATTGATCCTGAAGTGATAAAGATAGCCAGGGAAAATGCAAGGATGGCAGGAGTTGAAGATTTAGTGCATCTGCAGCAAAGACCAGTAGCACAGCTTAGTCATCCGAAAAAATACGGTTTTATTATTACCAATCCTCCTTATGGGGAACGGCTGGAAGAAAAGACGGCTCTGCCTGAAATTTATGGTACTTTGGGGCGACGGTTCAAAGAACTGGACGACTGGTCTGCATATGTGATTACATCTTATGAAGATACAGAAAAATATATGGGAAGAAAGGCAGATAAAAACAGAAAAATTTATAATGGCATGTTAAAGACCTATTTCTATCAGTTTATGGGACCAAAACCGCCGAAGAAGAATAATTTGTAATGAGGAATGGATATCATGAAGAAACTTATTTTTGCAACGTCAAATGAAGGAAAAATGAAAGAAATCCGAATGATTCTGGCGGATTTACCGGTTCAGGTATTGTCGTTAAAAGAAGCTGGAATTCAGGCAGATATTGTGGAGGATGGAACAACTTTTGAGGAAAATGCCATTATTAAGGCAAGGACAATCTGTCAAATGACAAATGAGATTGTACTGGCAGACGATTCTGGTTTAGAAGTAGATTTTATTAATAAGGAACCAGGAATTTATTCGGCTAGATATATGGGAGAGAACACTCCATATACTGTAAAAAATCAGTCGATTATTGAGCGTCTTAAGAACGCAGAAGGGGATGAAAGAAGTGCCCGTTTTGTCTGTGTAATTGCAGCAGCTTTTCCAGATGGACAGGTTCTGACAACCAGAGGAACGATTGAGGGTAGAATTGGATATGAAGAGAGGGGAGAAAATGGATTTGGATATGATCCGATTCTCTATGTACCGGAATATGACATGACAACGGCACAGATGTCAGCAGAACTTAAAAACCAGATTAGTCACCGGGGAAAAGCATTAGAACTTATGAAAAAAGAATTGATGAAGGAGCTAAAATAATCAGAAAATGAGAGCTTTAATCATAAGTGATTCACATGGAATCCGTAGTTCAATAAAAAGAGTACTGGAGCGTGTTGGGAACGTCGACATGCTGATTCATCTTGGAGATGTTTATGAAGATGATGATTTTATCCGTGAAAATGTACAGGGCGAAGTCTATATTATAGCAGGAAATAATGATTTTCATCCGCGATTTAAGAAAGAAGAAATTATAGAAATTGGTCCATATCGGGCTTGGCTGACGCATGGGCATCAATATGGTGTTAGTTATGGATTGGAAAGGCTTGAGGAAGAAGCAAGGACACTTGGAATGGATATTGTGATGTTTGGTCATACGCATGTTCCGGTTATCAGGCAGGAAAATGAGCTATATGTGATAAATCCCGGAAGTCTTGCTTTCCCACGGCAGGAGAATTTAAAAGGAAGTTTTATTATTATGGAATTGGATGCAGAAGAAAAATTGCATTTTAGTCTTGACTATTTGGACTAAATAAGGTATATTAATCATTGCACTGTTCTAGAATGACTGAATGAAATGGGCAATTCTGGGTGCTGAC